>CAZSGS010000064.1:4101-10452 GCA_964606365.1 uncultured Wenzhouxiangella sp.
TTCGTTTGGCACGTCGGGATTCAGGGGTCAGGTTTCAGGTTTCAGATTTCAGGCGGAAACGTCGGGTCTTGCGGGGCGGCTGCGCCGCGCGCGGATCGGGGGCTGCGTAGGTCGCGGTCGCATCCGCGACGGACGAGACTTCGGCTGCCTCCACCGGGGTCTACATGTGCTCCTGATCCGAGCGGAGGACACGCATGAGAGCCGCGTGGTGGCTGACCAGATGTCGTCCGTCGGGGATGCGACCCCGACCTACGCGGGCTTCGATTCACCGAGTAGGTCCATCAATTCGTACTGCCGGGGCAGGGGGTGGGGCAACTGTGCCAATTCGGCGGCCACGCGCGCCATGTCGTCGGCGGTATCCAGGTCCGTGAGCATCGGCAGGTCCAGCCATTCGGTGTCGTTTCCGATCGAGTTCCTGAAGTACACAAGGGTATCAGGACGACTGTATGAGACTTGTGTCCAGCGGTATTGCTCGGGCACATGATCGGCGCCGACGGTCCAGAAACCGCCGTCGCTGGCCGGGCCGATGACACGCGAGGGAACATCGCGCGCCAGCCATTCATCGGCGCGTCGCAGAACCGCCGGATCGAGCTGCGGCGCGTCGGCGCCCAGCAGCAGACCGCTACCGTGGCGCCGAACGAGCTCGTCCATCACCCGGTGCATGCGCTCGCCCAGCCCGCCGCTTCCCTGCTCGAGCAAGGGAAGCTCGCTCCATTGTTCGCCCACCTGTTCGATCGATTCGGCCGTGGCCCAGTAGACCCTTCCCACGGCCGCTTTGCGCGCGGTATCGGCCACGGCGCCGGCGCAGCGGCGATAGAGCGCCGTGGCGCGCTCCGCGCCGATGGATGCGGCGAGACGGGTCTTGACCGCGGATACTCCGGGCGTCTTGACGAAGATGGCGATGGCGGTCATGGGGTTTCGATCCTCGCGGCGCGGCGGGCGTTGCGCACCAGGCGCCAGGCGGCGACCTGGTGTTCGAGCGTCGTGCGCAGCCAGCCGTGTTCGCGGTAGCGGCTCGCGCTGGTATGGATCCGGCCGCCGGTTCGCCGAGTGGGCAGCCCCGCCCGGCGTGCGCGCACGACCAGGTCGAGATCCTCGCCGCGCGGCAGATCCTCGCGATAGCCGCCCAGGCGCCGGAAGCATCGTGCGGGCAGGCACAGGCCCTGGTCGCCGTAGGGCAGGCCGGCCAGGCGGGAACGCCAGTTGGCGCCGAAGGCGTTGAGGGCAGTCAGCGCGGGGCCGTCGGCCAGGTAGGCCAGGTCGCAGTAGCCGATGGCGTCCTCTCCCCGCGCGCAGAATCGCGCCACCGCCCGGCGGGTCGACTTCTCGATGACCGAGTCGGCGTGCAGGAACCATAGCCAGGGCGCGTCGGCCGCTCTGGCGCCGCGGTTCATCTGGCGGCCGCGCCCGGCGGAACCGGTCAGCCAGGCGGCCCCCTCCGGCAGCGCCTCGGGTTCGCCATCGACGGCCGACACGATCAGCTGGAATCGCTCGTCGGCGAAGTGCATCAGTAGATCGCGCGGTACGGGTTCACCCGGGCCGAGCGGGACGATGATCGATGTCTGCGAGGATGGCAATGTGCGGTCTCCGCGGTGTTCGACGGTTCCGGCTCCCCGGGTCAGCCGCGCCGCCAGGCGAAAAAGCGCTCGGCCCAGCGCAGGGCGGTTTCGGGCTGGTGCGCCTTCTTCCATTCCCCGGCGGCGAACTTGTTGGCTTCCGAGAAGGTCGGGTAGACGTGGATGGTACCCAGCAGCTTGTTCAGGCCCAGGCCGTGCTTCATCGCGAGCACGAATTCGGGCAGCATTTCGCCGGCGTGCGCGCCGACGATGGTGACGCCCAGGATGCGATCCCGGCCCGGTTCGGTCAGTACCTTGACGTAGCCGTAATCCGCGCTGTCGGCGATGGCCCGGTCGAGGTCGTCGAGGCCGTAGGTGGTGACCTCGTGATCGATTTCCCGCGTCCGGGCTTCGGCCTCGCTCAGGCCCACGCGGGCGACTTCCGGGTCGGTGAAGGTCACCCAGGGGATGACGCGGTAGTCGGTCCCGAACGACCACAGCGGGCTGATCAGCGCATTGACCGCGGCCGACCAGGCCTGGTGGGCGGCCACGTGGGTGAACTGGTAGGGGCCGGCGGCGTCGCCGCAGACGTAGATGTTGGGGAAGTTGCTGCGCTGGAAGCCGTCGACGTCGAGGCGGCCGGCTTCGTCCAGGCGCACGCCCAACTGTTCGAGTCCGTAGCCGCTGGTGCGGGTCTTGCGGCCCAGCGCGACCAGCAGCTGGCTGAACTCGAACGCCACTTCCCGACCGTCGTGTTCGCACACCAGGCGCTTGCCGCCTGCGTCGCTTTCCACGCGCAGGGCCTTGTGTGCCGTGGCGACCCTGACGCCGTCTTTCTCGAGGTGCTGCGCCAGCAGCGCTCCGGCCCCGGCATCCTCTCGCGGCAACAGGCGTTCGGCCATTTCGACGACGGTCACCTTCGAGCCCAGCCGGGCGAAGGCCTGGGTGAGCTCGCATCCGATCGGGCCGCCGCCGAGCACCACCAGGCGTTCGGGCAGGTCTTCGAGTTCCCAGAGCGTGTCGCTGGTGAGATAGTCGACGTCCGCGAGTCCCTCGATCGGCGGTATCAGCGGCTCGGCGCCGGTGGCGAGCACGATCGAGCGCGCGCTGATGCGCCGTCCACCGGCCTCGACTTCCCAGGGCGATACCAGCTTCGCTTCGGCCTCGATGACATCGACACCCATGTTGCGGTAGCGCTCGGGTGAATCGTGGGGTTCGATCTTTCGTATGACGTCGCGAACGCGCGCCATGACGTCGCCGAAGTCGAGTTCCGCGTTCATTTTCCGGATGCCGTAGCGCCGGCTGTCGCCCGCTTCTGCCATCAGGCGCGCCGTGCGGATCAGGGCCTTGGAGGGGACGCAGCCGGTGTTGAGGCAGTCGCCGCCCATGCGGTTCTTCTCGATCAGCGCGACTCTCGCCTTGACCGTCGCGCCGATGTAGGCCGAGACCAGGCCGGCCGAGCCGGCGCCGATGACGATGAGGTTGTAGTCGAACTTCTTCGGTTTCCGATAGCCGGTGTAGACCTTGCGGGCCTGGAGGAAACGCAGCAGCAGGCGCAGGACCAGCGGCAGCAGGCCGAGCAGGACGAAGGCGCCGATCAGTCCCGGGGACAGCACATCACCGACCGAATCGACCTGCGCCAGCTGCGTGCCGGCGTTCACGTACACGACCGTGGCCGGCAGCATGCCGAGCTGGCTGACCCAGTAGTAGGTCCAGGTGCGAATGGGCGTCAGCGCCATCACCAGGTTGATCACCCAGAAGGGAAAGACGGGCACGAGCCTGAGCGCCAGCAGGTAGAAGGCGCCGTCCTTCTCGACGCCGGCGTTGATCTTGGCCAGGCGTTTGCTGAAGCGCTTCTGGATGGCGTCTTGGAACAGGAAGCGGGCGGCGAGGAAGACCAAAGTGGCGCCGATGGTGCTGGCGAAGGAGACCGCGATGCTGCCTGCGACGACGCCGAACAGCGCGCCCCCTGCCAGGGTCAGTACCGCCGCACCCGGCACGGACAGGGCCGCCATGACGATGTATACGAGCACGTATACGGCCAGCGCCAGTGCCAGGTTCTCGCGGGTCCAGTCCAGCAGGGCGTCGCGCTGATCGCGCAGGGTGTCGAGATTGAGATAGGCGTGCAGGTCGAACGCGAAGAAAGCCACCAGCGCGGCAATGAATGCCGTTGCCACGGCCAGGCGCAGGAGCATTCGTGAGCTCATCCAAGAAAGCCTTTCAGGAAATGATGACGACAGGATACGCCCGGGGACGTCGAAGGCCCATCAGTGTTTCTACTCAGTCGTCCCGACTGCTCGGGCGCATTCCCGCGCCGACGCGTTCGATGCCGGCCAGGTCGCGCCGCGATTCCACCCGGTCGAACCCGCTGCGCTCGAGCAGGTCGCGCACGGCCGATGCCTGGTCGTGGCCGTGCTCGATCAGCAGCCAGCCGCCCGGCACCAGGCGCTCGAGCGCGGCTGGCACCAGGCGCCGGATCACGTCGAGGCCGTCGGCGCCGGCCGCCAGCGCCGAACGGGGCTCGAAGCGCAGGTCGCCGCGCTGCAGGTGCGGATCCAGCCGGGCGATGTAGGGCGGGTTGGAAACGACGAGATCGAAGTGTCCTTCAGCAACCGGCTCGAGCAGGTCGCCGGCGAACAACTCGACGTGCTCGAGGCCCAGTTGATCGCGATTGTCGGCCGCAACGGCGAGGGCGTCTTCCGAGCGGTCGACGGCCACGAGCCGCCAGTCGGGGCGCTCGGCGGCCAGGGTCAGGGCGATGCATCCCGAGCCGGCACCCACATCGCACACTCGTGCGTCGGATGGCAGGGGCAGGGCCAGGGCGAGGTCGATCAGCAGCTCGGTCTCGGGCCGTGGGATGAGCACCCGCTCGTCGACCGAGAAGTCGCGCCCGTAGAATTCACGGGCGCCGCAAAGCTGCGCGATCGGGCGTCCGCGCCGCCGGTCGTCGACGAGACCTCGCAGTCGCGCCAGCGCCTCGTCGGGCACGGTATCGTCGCCGTGGGCGTACAGCCAGCTTCTGTCGCGGTCGAGCGCGCGGCATGCGAGCAGGTCCGCTTCCAGGCGGCTCGACAGTTGCAGACGGGCCTCGGCCAAGGCTTCGGCAACACTCGTCAACGCCGGGTCTCCATCCTTGCTGCTCGATTGCATCCGCTTGCCTGCCCATTTTCGTGACGCTGTCCGCAATCGCACGCCTTGCGGGCTTGTGAACCTTACATGACCGGGGCATGATAGCCCCACAACGCTTCATGGCGAAGTGCATGGACGCTCTCCAGCCCCCTGCGAATCGGCGCGCTGGAAACGGGCATCGCTGCAACGGCGCTCTGGCGACTACAGAATAGGGGCAAGCATGGTTCGGGATCGGCTGCGAATCGCGGGAGGCGCCGTGTGGCTTGCAGCGTGCTGCCTCGTCGTTCCCTCGATCGAGGCGGCCCAGCTCAACCTTCGTCACTACGATACGCGCGACGGCATTCCGCAGATCCAGGTCAGCAGCGTGCACCAGGACCCGGCCGGCTATCTTTGGATCGGCACCTACGGCGGCCTGGCGCGCTACAACGGCAACCGGTTCCGGGTCTTCCGCGGCGACAGCGGCTTGTCGACCAGTTACATCACCATTGTCGACTCCCATGCCGACGGCACGGTGTGGGTGGGGACCGCGCGCGGCCTGTGTCGCTTCGACGGCAGGCAGTTTCGGTGTTTCAATCCGCTCGACACCGACCAGCTCATGGTCAACGACATCCTGATCGACGCCGATCGGGTTTGGGTGGCAGCCGACGAGGGCCTGTTCAAGTACGAGGGCGGTCTGCTCGAAGCGGTCGCGCAATGGCCCGCCGGGTCGGACCCGCGAGCGGTCAACTCACTCGCACTCGAGCGCGGCGGAGCGCTTTGGGTGGCCGCCCAGTCCGGCCTGTTCCGCCTCGACGAGCGTGGCCCTCAGCGCGTGGTTCTTCCCACAGCCGATGTGCCGGTCTACGATCTCGAAATGCACGAAGACCGGCTCTGGGTCGGCACCTCCGGACGGCTGTTCGCCCTCGACCCGGAAGGTCTCGAGACCGAGGAGCTGCCCCTTCCCGTGCCCGAGGGAACCCGGGTAAGCGATATCGAGTTCGACTCCGACGGGCGCCTGTGGCTGGCCACGCCCTATGGGCTGGTGCGCGGCGAACCGGGACGACTGCAGACGCTGACGACGCGCGACGGTCTGCCCAACCGCCGCATGCTGGCGGTGACCGAGGATCGTGAAGGACTGATCTGGGTCGCCACCGACCAGGGCCTGGTGAAGATTCTCCCCGGGCCGTTCGAAGGCTACTCTGCCGAGAGCGGCCTGCTGGCCTCGTTCGTGCGCACGATCAACGAGGATGATCGGCAGCGGCTGTGGCTGGGAACGCGCGAAGGGCTGCAGATCGTGCCGCGCCGGGACGGGGATTGGGATCTCTCCGCCGCCACGACGATCCTGCGCGAAGACGGCCTGCCGGACAATCGCGTCTACTGCATTGCCTTCGGACAGCCCGGTACGGCCTGGATCGCAACGGCCCAGGGCGTGGTGCGCTGGCAGCGCGGGCAGGGCGTGACCGAGTTGATCGATCGCTCCAGTGGTCTGCCGGAGCAGGAGGTCCATGCCGTGCTCATCGATCGTGCCGGCCGGCTGTGGATCAGCAGTACCCAAGGCATCCGCTACCGCGAGGCGGCTGCTCTGAAAACGCCGCAGCACGAGGTGCTGGCGGGGGCCTTCGCGCTGCGCATCCGCGAAGACCGCGCCGGCAGGCTGTGGTTTTCGACCCTGCGCGAAGGTTTGCTG
>CAZSGS010000065.1:0-2880 GCA_964606365.1 uncultured Wenzhouxiangella sp.
ATGGCTCATCAGCGGCCGGATGTCGCGCCAGTTGATGCGCACCGGCATCAGGTCGCCCTTCCAGCCCACCGCATCGAGCGGGTTGAAAGGATAGGTGATGGTCGAGATCCGCTGGCGGCGCTTGACCTGCACCTTCCACTCGTCCTCGCCCTGCTGGGCACGGAAGGCGTCGTCGATCTCGGGCGTGTCGAGCATGGCCGGATCGAAGATGGCGTGCGGGCCGACCATTCCCTTTTCGGGCAGCATGTAGCTGGAGTTGGTCGCCTCGATCAGGAGCATCTCGACGGGGGTATCGGACTCGATGCGCCACATGGTGCCGCGCGGCAGCATGATGTAGTCGCCGTCGCGGAAACTCAGGTGGCCGAAGTCGCAGAACAACTCGCCGGCGCCGTCGTGGATGAACAGCAGTTCATCACCGTCGCCGTTGCGTACCAGGTGATTCATTTTGCCGTCCGAATGCCAGCAACGGAACTTGCAGTGGGCATTGCTGAGCAATTCGGCGGCCTGCCACGGCGAGCCGACGTTGTCGTCGAGCCTGGTCGTGTCGAAGGCGCGCGGCTGCAGCGGACCTTCGAAACCGGTCCAGCCGGTGGGCATGTGGGCGTGGTAGAAGTGCGTGGCCGGGCCAAAGAAACCTTCCTTGCCCATCTCGCGCTCGTAGGTGCCTTCGGGCAGGTTGGTATGCGCCTGCCGACTGGCCTTGCCTTCGACCTTGGAATGTGAAATCCACTTCTTCATGCTTGCCTCCGGTTGGTTCTGTGGCGCGTCGATCGGGAGTCAGGGGCTCGGCGTCAGGGGTCAGGGAAAACCAGACAGGACAGGTTCCCTGACCCCTGATTCCTGACTCCTCAGAGCACGCCGCGCTTTTCCTGGTCGCGTTCGATCGCCTCGAACAGGGCCGTGAAATTGCCCTCGCCGAAGCCCTCGTTGCCCTTGCGCTGGATGATCTCGAAAAATATCGGACCGATATTGGTCTTGGTGAAGATCTGCAGCAGCTGCTTGTTCGGATCGTTGGGGTCGGCGTCGATCAGGATCTTGTTCTTGCGCATGCGCTCGACGTTTTCGCCGTGGTTGGGAATGCGCTCGTCGATGACGTCGTAATAGGTTTCCGGGGTATCGAGAAACTCGACGCCCTTCTCGCGCAGCGACTCGACGGTCTCGTAGATGCTGTCGGTGTAGAGCGCGATGTGCTGGACGCCCTCGCCCTTGTACTCATCGAGGTACTCGTTGATCTGGCTCTTGGGGTCTTCCGACTCGTTGATCGGAATGGCGATCTTTCCGTTCGGGGCGGTCATGGCCTTGGATTTCAGGCCGGTGGCCTTGCCCTTGATGTCGAAGTACTTGACCTGGAAGAAGCCGAACAGGTCTTCGTAGAAATCCGACCACTGCTTCATGTTGCCGTTGTAGACATTGTGGGTGAGGTGGTCGATGAAGGTCATGTCCACGCCTTTCGGGTGGCGGTCCACCGACGGGTCGAAATCGAAATGCCTGTCGAGGTCTTCCTCGCCGCCGGTCAGGTACAGCACCGAGCCGCCGATGCCTTCGATGCAGGGCGTTTCGATGGGTAGCGTATCGGCCTTGTTCTCGACGTCCTTGGCGCCCTTGGCGCGAACGGCCTTGTAGGCGGCCTCGGGATCGGCCACGCGCATGGCGAAGCCGGTGCAGCAGGGCCCGTGGGCGGCGGCGAAATCGCTGGCGAAGGAGTCGTTGGATTCATTGACCAGGAAGCTGATGCCGCCCTGACGGTAGAGGGTGACCGGCTGCGACTTGTGGCGCGCCACGGCGGTGAAACCGAGCTGCTGGAACAGATTGTGCAACAGGGCCGGCTCCGGCGCGGCGTACTCGATGAACTCGAACTGCTCGACACCGAGCGGATTGGGGTGCGATTGGCTCATGATTCGGTCTCCTTTCAGACTTGCAAGCGAAAAGGCAATACGGGTAGTGAGTCGGCAACGGGCTTGCCTCAGACCCCCGATATTAGTTACATTTGAAACCGTTTTCAAGCCGGGCTCACGCCATTCGACCATGCTCGATCTCGAACAATTCCTTCCCTACCGCCTGTCGGTGCTGTCGAACCGCATCAGCAACGGCATCGCGCGCACCTACGAGGAGCGCTTCGGGCTGAGCGTGACCGAATGGCGGGTGATCGCGATCGTCGGCCGCTACCCGGGCGTGACCGCCACCGAAGTGGCCGAGCGAGCTGAAATGGACAAGGTGGCCGTCAGCCGCGCGGTCAGCCGCCTGCTCGATTCCGGGCTGCTGGAGCGGCACGACAACCATGCGGATCGGCGCGCCAAGCGCTTGTACCTGAGCGCCGAGGGCGAGGCCATTCACGACGCCATCGTACCGGCGGCCCTGGCCTACGAGCGCGACCTCCTCGAATCGCTGAATCCCGAAGAGCGACGGCGCTTTCTCGACAGCCTCGAGCGCCTCGCCGAGGCCGCCGAGCGACACGCCTGAGCATCGCGGAGTGTGCTTCGAAATTCTCTTTCAGGACGAATGGCTGTGCGCGATCAACAAGCCCCCGGGCATCATGGTGCACCGCAGCAGTATCGGAACCGACCGGGTATTCGTCATGCACAGGTTGCGCGACCAGCTCGGCCGGCGGGTCTGGCCCGTCCATCGCCTCGACCGGGCGACTTCGGGGACACTGCTTTTCGCGCTCGATCCCGAAACCGCCAGGCGACTCGGCCTGGCGTTCATGGAGCGACGCGTCGACAAGGCCTACCGGGCCATCGTGCGTGGCTGGACCGACGAGGGCGGCGTGATCGATCATCCCCTCGCCCGGCACAAGCAGGCCGAGCCGCGCGAGGCAAGGACCTGCTACAGGCGGCTGGCGAGCTGCGAGCTGCCGATTTCCATAGCTGGCTTCCAGACGGC
>CAZSGS010000065.1:2890-10375 GCA_964606365.1 uncultured Wenzhouxiangella sp.
CGCTCGTCGAAGCCGTACCGGAAACCGGCAGGCGCCACCAGATCCGCCGACATTTCAAGCACGCCTCGCACCACCTCATCGGCGACACCACCTACGGCGACGGCCGCCACAACCGCCTGTTTCGCCAACATCTGCGCTGCCACCGAATGCTGCTGCACGCCAGCCGCCTCGAGATCGACCACCCGCACGACGGCCATCGACTCCGACTGCAGGCACCCCTGGACCGCGAGTTCGCCCGCGTGTCTGAAGAAGTCTTCGGCTGGACCGGCGAGGGGACAACCCTTTGACGCCTGCGATAGACTTTCGTGATCCGTAAACCGTAACCCTGAACCCTGAACCCTGGAATCCCCCATGCACATTCATTCAACGTTCGACAGCGGCAACATCGAGATCGTCAGCGCCGAGTCGGCGGACGACATCCGCCTCAGGATCCGTCCCGACGCCGGCGGCGAGCACATGCAATGGTTCTACTTTCAGCTTTCCGGTGCGCGCGATACTGCCTGCACGATGACCATCGAGAACGCCGGCGACGTATCCTATCCCGACGGTTTCGAGAACTACGAAGCCCTGGCGAGCACCGACCGCGTCAACTGGTTCCGCGTGCCGACCGAGTTCGACGGCAAGCAGCTGGTGATCAAGCACGAGCCCGACAGCGACATCGTCTACTACGCCTATTTCGCACCCTACTCGCAGCTCGAGCACGAGAACCTGATCGCCGCCGCGCTGGTCGATCCGCGGGTGCGCGCCGAGGTGCTGTGTTCCACCCCGGATGGCCGCGCGCACACCATGCTGCGCATCGGCGAACCCCAAGCGGGGCGCAAGAAGATCTGGGTGATCGCCCGGCAACACCCCGGCGAAACCATGGCCGAGTGGTGGGTCGAGGGCTTCCTCGAGCGCCTGCTCGATGCCGAGGCGCCGGTCTCCCGCAAGCTGCTCGACGAGGCCGTGATCTACCTGGTTCCCAACATGTGCCTCGACGGCGCGGTGCGCGGTCACCTGCGCTGCAATGCGACGGGCCGCAATCTCAACCGCGAATGGGCCGAGCCGTCCGAGGAACACTCGCCCGAGGTCTACTACACGCGACAGAAAATGCACGCCACCGGCGTCGACATGGCCTTCGACGTCCACGGCGACGAGGCCCTGCCGTACAACTTCATCGCCGGCGCCGAGGGCACCCCGTCGTGGAACGAGAAGAAGCAGCACCAGCTCGACACCTTCGAGAAGCTGCTGGCCGAGATCAGCCCGGATTTCCAGACCGAGCACGGCTATGACGTCGATGCACCCAACAGTTCGGATCTCAAGAAGAACACCGACTACATGGCCGAAACCTTCGACTGCCTGGCGATGACCCTGGAGATGCCGTTCAAGGACAACGCCGAGATGCCCATGCCGGAGGTGGGCTGGTCGCCGGATCGCTGCAAACACCTGGGTAGCGCCTGCATCGACGCCTTCTGGCGCATCCTTCCAGAGCTTTGAGCCGACAGGCGGCATCCAGCGGGCCTTGCGGCCCGGATATCAGCCAGATCGGAACCAGAAGTTGGAGGCCACGGTAATCCGCTCGCTTCGACCGTGGTAGGGCGCCACTTCGTGCATCAGGTGCGAGGGGAAGATGATCAACTGCCCGGCCTCGAGCCGGTAGTTGATCGAACCGTGCCCATAAGGCCGGCGCATGTGCATATTGCCCGGGTCGAGGTACATGCTCGCCGCCGGGCGCGCGTCCAGGAATCGAAGAACGCCGTTGTCGGGATTCTTCGCCCCTTCCTTGAGCGTGGGCGTCCTGGGGCTGGGCTCGATGTCGGGGCCTTCACGTTGCAGGAACAATTGTTCGAGGGCCCGGTTGAGCGGCTCCGGATCGGGGTGCCGTGTCTCGACCAGGGGCGCGGCAAAGGCGGGCTTGATGTTGAGGGGAGCATCCCGGGACATGGTTTTCGAATGCCGTCGTGAAAGGGCCCGCGAGCTTGTCGCCCGCGGGCCGGTTTTGTCAACGATCGACCCGGATCAGAACTCCAGGTTGACCCGGGCGTAGTAGAACTGCCCGGGGAGTCGATGCTGGCTGGCATCGAAGCTGTTGGCGAACGCCGACATCGACACCGGCGGATCGCGATCGAAGACGTTGTCGACCCCGACCGTGAACTTGCTGTCGGCGAAGTCGAGCTCGTCGAAGTAGTACGACAGCTGGAAGTCGTTGTACACCGTCGATCCCAGCGTGTTGGTGGGCTCGTCCGCATCCGGGTTGGAGCACAGTCCCAGTTCGGCGAAGCTCGGCGACAGGCCGTCGCTGCACGGTTCGGTGTAGCTGTGGACGTAGTGCACGTTCCAGACGGCTTCCCAGTCGCCCATCGACCAGATCAGATCCAGGTTGCTTCGCCACTCGGGGAAACTGCGGTCCGGCTGGCCGGGCAACATCGTACCCAGCAGGTCGCGGGTTTCCGCGGGGGCGTTGGGGTCGGAGAAGTCGGGTATCGTTTCCTCGAACTTGGAGGTGTAGGTACCGCGCCACACGGTTCGCAGCGCGCCCCAGGGCAGGTCGCCGAAGCTGTAGTCGACCGCCCAGTCCACGCCGGCGGTTTCCGTGCTGCCGATGTTGACCTGGGTGTCGAGCAGGCTCGAGACCTCCCCGGAGGGGGAACGCTCGATCAGGTCGCATAGCCGGAACGAGAACGCGCAGGCGTCGAGAATGCTCTGGGCGCCGATCGAGCTGATGGAGTTCTCGAGCTCGATATCGTAGTAGTCGATCGTGACGCCGAGGCCGGGAACGGCCTCCGGGTTCCACACGGCGCCGACCGTGAAGGAGTCCGAGGTTTCAGGCTCCAGGTCCGGGTTGCCGCCGGTGGTGATGCGGATCTGCGTATTGACCTGTTCGTAGCTGCCGTCATCGGGTACGCCCTGGTCGATGCAGTTGTCGATCACCTCCTGCGAGGCGCCGGAATCCAGGAAGTTGGAACAGGGGTCGGACAGTTCGGGGTCGGCAACGCCCTGGCCACCGAACAGTTCCTGCACGCCCGGTGCCCGGAAGCCTTCGGAATAGCTGGTGCGCAGCAGCAGGTCCTCGTAGGGACGCCAGCGCATGCCCAGCCGGCCGGTGGTTTCGGAACCGAACTGGTCGAAGTCTGATCCGCGAAGCGAGGCGTCGATCTCGAGCAGGTCGGCCCCCGGTGCGTCGGACAGCAGCGGGATATTGACCTCGGCGTACCAGGCCTCGAGGTTGAGGCGGCCGGAAGTGGGTGCGCGCTGGCCGCCGCTGACGCTCGACGCGCCCGAGCCGGCCTGGGCCAGCGGGTCGGGCGTGTCGGCCGCGAACTCGCGACGCTTCTCGAAGCCGGCGGCGAAAGCCAGCGGGCCGGCCGGCAGATCAAACAGGTCGCCGCTGATATTGGCCAGCCAGTTGACCATGTCCTGCTCGTTCTGCTCGAGCGCGGTGTAGGTCACGTAGTCGACCATCTCGGGCGTGATCGAGCCGCCGCTGCCGGGGACATTGCCCGTACCCTGCTGACCGCCGAAGATGTTGAAGGGCACGCAATCGTCGGTGCATTCGTCGGCCGGCCCCAGCGCCCGGGCGAGGCGGTCGTGGTTGAGCAGGTTCTCGATCGAGGCGTTGCGCTCGGAGCGGGAGTAGCTGTAGGACACATCCCATTCGAACGGCCGTCCGGCAAGCTGGAAGCTGCCGTCGAACCCGCCGGTCCAGCGCCAGGTGTCGACCTTGCCGTTGTAGTTTCGCGTGCCGGCTTCGACGAAGCGCCGGCCGATCAGGAGCAGGTTGTCGCGCGGGTCGAGGTCGATTCCGAAGGGATTGTACGGATTGTCCGCCGACACGCCGACGTCGAGCGGCAGGATGCCGGCCGAGCCCATGAAAATGGGTATCGGCGCCTGCAGCTGCGTGGATTCGCGCCGGTTGTAGAACGCCTCGGTGAAGAAGCGAAGTTCCGGCGAGAAATTGTGGGTGGCCTGCATGTAGGCCGAGGTCTGCTCGAGCGGGATCTGCAGGTAGTTGTCCGGGGCGAAGTTGAAGCGGTCGGCGGTGCCGTCGAAGGGACGGAAGTCGCCCTCGCTCGGCGGCCCCGAGCCGGGGTCGCGGGTCAGAAAGCGCTCGTTCTCGCCGGTTTCGGGATCGGTGAACCAGAACACGCCCTCCGGCGTCGCCGAGGAACCGCGACTGATCGGCCCGCCGAACTCGTCGGCACCGAACTGCGGCACCCGCGAAATCTCGCGGTCGGCCGCCATGATCTCATCTTGTTTCGTGTGGCTGAAATTGAGCAGCACGTTGCTGTCGTCGTTACCGCGGCCGATGGTGAAGCTGTAGGCCTCTTCCTCGCCGTCGCTTTCGCTGGTCTGGCCGTATTGCGCGCTGGCCGAGGTGCCGGTGAAATCCTTGCGGGTGATGATGTTGACCACCCCGGCGATGGCGTCCGAACCATAGATCGAGGAGGCCCCGCCGGTGAGCACCTCGATGCGGTCGACGGCCGCGGCGGGAATGGTGCTCAGGTCCGCGGCATTGGCCACCCCGGCCTGGGTGGTCGCCTTGACCCAGCGGCGGCCGTTGACCATGACCAGGGTGCGTTCCGGCTCGAGATTGCGCAGCGAGACGCGAACGCCGCCGTCGCCGCCCTGGTCGGGTGCGTTGAAGGCCGTGTTGAGGGCCGAACCCGAGGATGTGATTTCCTGCAGCAGGTCGCCCACCCGGGTATGGCCGGAGCGCTCGATGGCCTCGCGGTCGATCACGGTCACGGGGGCGGGCCCTTCCAGATCCGTGCGCTTGATGCGGGTGCCGGTTACCTCTACCCGGTCCAGGTCGCGGGCTTCGGATTCTTCCTGGGCTGTGGCGTTTCCGGCAATCATGGCCGGCAGTGCTGCGGCGAAGGCTGCCGCAAAAACGCTGAGCCTGGGTCGAGACTGATTCATCGGTATTCCTCCCATGGACTGTCGTAACGGTTCGATCCAATCCCCCCTCTTTACGAAAATGTCACAAATGTCGACAGGATTTCAACCGTACGGGGAACGCCGGGGGCTCAGATGGGCAGTCGTTGGCGAACCCAACGCGGCAGGGAATCCCGTTTCGCAGTGATCCGGGACGGTATCCCGGCGCCGGTGCAGCGGGCTTGCAGCAGGGCATGCACGGCTTGCCACCTCAAAGGCAGTTCCGACAGCGCCTGATGCGTCGTGGATGGAACCGCTTCGGGGGGGCACTTCGCCGGCGGATCGGTTTCGAGGAGCCGTCGAGCCAGGCAGATCCGCTGCTGAAGACCGCTGATGCCGGCCAGGTCGCCACACGCGCCCACGGATTGCTGCAGGTCGGCCAGGCTCGCCTGCCTGCCGAGTTCGAGCAGGATCAGGCTCTTCAGCGGCAGCAGCCAGTTGACCATGGCCAGGTTCGAGTCCGCCAGTTCCTCGCGGTGAATCAGTCCCCGCTCGACCTGTTCGAGGGCGACCTCGAAGTCCTGTCGCAGGTAGTGGGACCAGGCCAGCATGCCCCGGGTGTAGGCGACGTCGGGATGCGGGCCTTCGTACACGAACCGTAGCGAGTCCAGCGAGCGCAGCCAGGCGGCCTCCGCGCCGGCGTGGTCGCCGCGGGCCATGTTGACGCCGGCGAGATTGCCGAGCGTGGATATGGTTTGCGGGTGGTGATCGCCGAATACGGCCTGCTTGTGAACCAGCGATTGTTCGAACGCGGCCGCGGCGGCATCCAGGTCGCGCCGGTCCCAGTGAAGGACGCCCAGGTCGTTCTCGATCTTGGCCCGCAGGATGTCGTCGTCGTCGCGGGCTTGCTGCAGCGACAGCGCGCTTTCGAGCACCCGCCTGGCTTCTTCGAGGCGGCCGTTCTCGTGCAGGGCCGCGCCGTGAACCCGCATGGCGTCGATCCGCAAGTCGGCGGCACCGGGCGCGGCAACTGCCGGCAGCCGAGCGAGTACGGCCTCGATGAGGGCCAGCGCGCGCGCCGCCTGCTCGTCGATCAGGAGCATGTCGGCCAGGCGCAACTCGATGCGGTCGAGTTCGGCGCCGGCCATGGCGTGGTCGAGCGCCAGTTCGCGGGCCGCCTCCAGAAACTGCACGGACATTTCGAAGCGCCCCTGCTCGTAGGCGGTAATGCCGCGGTCGGACAACGCGGTGACATGCAACGCGGGCATGCGCCTTGTTGCCTCCAGCGACAGCACCTCGTCGAGCGAGGCCGCCGCATCGGCGATCAAACCGCGCTCGAGCTGGGTCCGGCCGATGACGTGGAGCATCTCCGCCAACAGGCGTGGCTGGTCGGCCATGGCCGAGCGAACGCGCTCGCCACCACGGCGGAGCAGTTCGGAGGCGGGCGGGTCCTCACCACGCGTGAGCACCGGATCGGCGGCCTCGAAGATCCCGACGAGAAAGTCGCGTGCGGCGACCGCACGCGCCGCCTCGCTGCGCGCCTGGCTGGCCTGCCACAGTGCCGCGGCCGCGCCGGCAACCAGGCTGGTCAACAACAATACGCCCAGGGCGGCGGCGACGGCATGGCGTTGGAGCCACCGCGTGAGGGCGTAAACTCGCCCACCGTTGCGTGCTTCCACCGGACGCCTCGCCAGCCAGGCCTGCAACTCCGTGCGAAGCGCGGTCATCGCCGGGTAGCGCTCGTCGGGATCGCGCGCCGTCGCCTTCTCGCAGATGGCCGACAGGTCGCGGTCGGCGCGCTCGCCGAGCAGCCCGCGAACAACGGCGCCGAGCGAAAAGACGTCCTGGCTGGTTGCCGGCGGCGCGCGCCGGAATCGCTCCGGCGCGGTGTAGGCGGGCGAGCAGTAGAGCCGGCCGCGGGCGTCCGATTGCCGCTGGAGCAATGCGGCGATGCCGAAGTCGACGACGCACAGCCGGCCATTTTCCCGCACCAGCAGGTTGGCGGGCTTGATGTCGCAGTGCACCACCTGGCGCTGGTGCGCGTACTCGAGCGCGCGCGCCGCCTCGATCGCCAGCCCAACCACTTCGGCCGGCGGGGCGCCTCGTTCGAGACAGTGCGCATCGATTGGCCTTCCGTGCACGAGTTCCATGACCAGGTAACTGTGGCCGGCCTCGCTGGTGCCGCTGTCGATCAGCCGCGCGATGCCGGGGTGCTCCAGGCGCGCGAGGATGCGCACCTCTTCATCGAGTCGCTCGCTGTCCCCGACCAGGTTGGCGCGGTTGAGCACCTTGATGGCCACGTTCTTGTCGAAGCGTCCGTCGGCGCGGTGCCCCCGATAAATGACGCTCATGCCGCCGCTGCCGATGATCTCGTCGACTTGCCAGGGACCAAGCCGCTGGCCCTGCCAGTCCGCCAGCGCCTGGATGTCGTCGTGATCCGGCCCACGATCGAGGCCCAGGCGTTCGGGTGCGCCCGTGTCCAGGTCGAGTTCGTCCGCCCGGTCGTGTTGTTCGAGGAGGTGGTCGAGCTGTCGCCGGTGCCGTTCGTCGAGATCGAGGGCGGTCAGCGCCTGCGAGCGGTCATCGGCGGAAAGCTCGGCCAGGCGGTCGAAATGTCTGGCAATGGCCGCC
>CAZSGS010000066.1:0-10328 GCA_964606365.1 uncultured Wenzhouxiangella sp.
CATCTTCCGTGGCCCCGCCCTGATCGACGAGTGCGTGCATGCATGGAACGGCGATGCCGCAACAGCAAGCGCCTGAGGTCCTTCGAGACGCCGACCTGACGGCATTGAGCACGTTTCGCCTGCCTGCGCGGGCCGCCGAGCTGGTCTACATCCGTTCCCTCGAGCAACTGGCCGCGCTGCCGCCACCCCCCGGCCCCGAAATCGTGCTCGGCGGGGGATCCAACACCATTTTCCTGGCCGATTATCCGGGCCGGGTCGCCGTCAATCACATGCGCGGCATCCGGACCCGGCCTTGCGGTGGCGACGTGCTGGTTTCCGCGGCCGCCGGGGAGAACTGGCACGCCCTGGTTCGCCGATGCATCGACGCGGGGCTCTACGGCATCGAGAACCTGGTCATGATCCCCGGCAGTGTGGGCGCTGCCCCGATGCAGAACATCGGCGCCTACGGCGTCGAACTGGCCGACGTCTTCGAATCGCTCGAGGCGCTCGACCGCCGAACCGGGCACATCGTGGCGCTGGGGCCGACGGACTGCCGTTTCGCCTATCGCGACAGCCGCTTCAAGTCACTCGATCGCGACCGTTTCCTGATCGGTGAGGTCACGCTGAGGCTCGCGCGCAGATTCGAGCCCAACGCGGCCTATACGAGCCTGAGGGCGGAACTCGACCGCCTCGACGCCGGCCAGCCGACCGCGCGCCAGCTGGCCGCCGCCGTGATGCGTCTGCGCCGGCATCGGCTACCCGCCCCGTCCCGGCTGGCCAACGCCGGCAGCTTTTTCAAGAACCCGGTGGTCGAAGCCGATACGGCGGCCTCGATACTGGCCGAACATCCGGACCTGCCCCACTGGCCCATGCCGGACGGACGCCGCAAGCTGGCCGCTGCCTGGATGATCGAGCAACTCGGCTGGAAGGGGCGCTCGCTGGGCCGGGTCGGCGTCTACCGCAACCACGCCCTGGTCCTGGTCAACCATGGCGGCGCCCGGCCGGCGGAGCTGACCCGGCTCGTTCACGCCATCACGGACTCGGTACGGCGGTCCTTCGGCCTGACGCTCGAGCCGGAGCCCCGCCTGGTGGGCTCGACACTCTGAACGACCGGCGACGAACGATCGGCGATGAACGAGCGGTCGCAACCCGCCGCACCTTGAGGTAGCATGACGCGGTCTCGTTCCAACCCACAACGGATCCATCATGTCGATGTTCAAGTCTTTTCTCGTCTCGGCCGGTACGATCGGCCTGATGCTTTTCGCCGCTTCGGCACACGGCGGCGCTGATGCAAGCGGATGCGACGACCTCGGCGGCATCGCCGAGACCCCCAAGATCGATTTCGAATCCCAGATTCAGCCGATCCTCGACGACTGCACCGGCTGCCACGGCCAGGGCGGCCTGGCGGGAATGGATCTTCGCCCCGGCGAATCCTTCGACAACCTGGTCGAGGTCGTCAGCACGACCAACCCCGCGCGCGTGCGCGTCGACCCGTTCGAACCCGATGCCAGCGCCCTGCTGCTCGCGGTCAACTGCGACGCTCCAGGAGGGCCCGGATTCCAGATGGGTGACGTTTCGCTGGACGATCGGGCCTTGATCCGCGACTGGATCGCCCAGGGCGCGTTGCAAGAGCCGGCCGGCACCCCCGAGGCGATCGCGGTTCCGATCAACGCCCCCGGCTTCCTGATCGCGATGCTGGCCCTGCTCTTGCTGCTCGCCGGCGTTCATTTTCGAAGGACGGCCTGACCCCGGTCGGTATTTCCTGCCCGCCATCGGCTCGAAACCGGCCACCGGGAACTCCCCGCGCCGGCCGAATCCGGCGACGGAGCGCAGGCCTGAGCGATCGAGCGGCGGGTGTTGGTCGGCCCCCCTTGGCCCTGGCCCCAAAACGCAGAAGGGAGCGTCTCCGCTCCCTTCTCGACGGGTTGGAATGGCGCCCTCGCCGCCCGATCAGGCGTCGAAACGCGCCTTGAGCTTCTTCAGGGCAGCCGACTCGAGCTGACGAATGCGCTCGGCCGAAACGTCGTACTTGTCGGCCAGTTCCTGCAGCGTGGTCTTGGGATCCATCAGCCAGCGCGCCTGGATGATATCGCGTGAACGATGGTCGAGGTTTTCGATACCGTCGAACAGCAGGTTGTGATGGTGCTGTTCCCAGTCCTCGGCCTCGGCCGCCTGAGCCGGGGACGCGGACAGGCCTTCCAGGTAGGCGGCAGGCGCCACGTAGGTTGACTCGTCGTCGTCAGTCAGCATGTCGAAACCGACATCCTGA
Source organism: uncultured Wenzhouxiangella sp. (assembly GCA_964606365.1). Lineage (GTDB taxonomy): Bacteria > Pseudomonadota > Gammaproteobacteria > Xanthomonadales > Wenzhouxiangellaceae > Wenzhouxiangella. The sequence continues at coordinate 2,249 of CAZSGS010000066.1, forward strand.
CCCGACAGGCGCGATTCCATTTCCATCACGACTTCGGGCTTGACGCCCAGATCATCCGCCACGGCGTTGACCTCGGCCTGGTTCAGCCAGCCCAGGCGCTTCTTCTGCTTGCGCAGGTTGAAGAACAGCTTGCGCTGCGCCTTGGTGGTGGCCACCTTCACGATGCGCCAGTTGCGCAGGATGAATTCGTGGATCTCGGCACGGATCCAGTGCACGGCAAAGGAGACCAGGCGAACGCCCTGATCGGGATCAAAGCGCTTGACCGCTTTCATCAGGCCGATGTTGCCTTCCTGGATCAGGTCCGCCTGCTGCAGGCCGTAGCCGGCGTAACTGCGGGCCAGATGGACGACGAAGCGCAGGTGCGACATGACCATCTGACGGGCAGCGTCCAGGTCCTCCTCGTCGCGATAACGACGAGCCAGGCTCTGCTCTTGTTCGAGCGTAAGTACCGGTATCCGGTTGACTTCCTGAATGTAGGCATCCAGGGAACCGGTGCCGGCCGGCGCGAGCAGATGACTGGGTACGAGCTGATTGGTCATTCCTTCCTCCTTCGATTCACTGCAAATTATACCAAATCGGGCCTCACTTCGAATCAGGAGCAATTTGGTACTTTTTGCCTCTCGTGCGCTTTGACGCCGGTCGGTCCCCGAAGTTCCAGACCTTGGGGCGGCGGCCGCAGATGCAAGGGGCCGGGGTCACGGATCAGGGGCGATTCCGATCAGCCTTCGGCGCCAGCGAGGCGCTCTGCAGATTCTCCGGCACCACGCCCGCCGCCGTCTCGGCCGCACCCCGACCCCTGCCCCCGGGTCCCTGTAACCTCATCTCCCCTCGCCCTGCCCGGCGCTCTCCGGAGCCAGCCGATCATGGAGGTAGGCGTAGATCAGGCCCGACAGGAACGCGCGCTGCTCGAGGTTGGCCGCGCCACCGTGACCGCCCTCGATGTTCTCGTAATAGAGTACATCGTGCTCCTGATCGAGCATCCGGGCCACCATCTTGCGCGCATGCCCGGGGTGGACCCGGTCGTCGCGCGTCGAGGTGGTAAAGAATGCCTTCGGATACTCTGCCTCGGCCGACACGTTCTGATAGGGGGAATACTCGCTGATATAGCGCCACTGCTCGGGATCGTCCGGGTTGCCGTACTCGCCCATCCAGCTGGCGCCGGCGAGCAGCTTGTGAAAGCGCTTCATGTCGAGCAGCGGCACCTGGCAGACCACGGCTTCGTAGAGGTCCGGGCGCTGGACCATGACCGCACCGACCAGCAGGCCGCCGTTGGAGCCGCCCTGAATGCCCAGGTGTTCGGGTGAAGTGATCTCGCGCTCGATGAGGTCTTCCGAGACGGCAATCAGGTCGTCGTAGGCGCGCTGGCGGTTCTCCTTCAGCGCGGCCTGATGCCATTTCGGCCCGAACTCCCCGCCACCGCGGATATTGGCCAGAACGAACACACCGCCGCGCGCGAGCCACGCCGAGCCGGTCACGCCCGAGTAATCGGGCGTCCGCGACACCTCGAAACCGCCGTAGGCGGAGAGCAGGGTCGGATTGGCTCCATCGGCTTGGTAGTCGCGCGGCGTGACCACGAAATAGGGAATCTTCGTGCCGTCGGCCGATTCGGCCTCGTACTGCGCCACGTTCATGCCCTCGGATTCGAACCAGGCCGGCTCCGACCGCACTTGACGGTGCGCGTCCGAAAGCGCGTCGGCCTCGAACAGGGTCGACGGCGTGAGAAAACCCGTGAAGTCATAGAAGAATCGATCGGAATCGTCGTCGGTCGTGACCACCGAGATGGTTCCCATTTCGGGAACCGTCAGCTCGCGCTGCCGCCAGGCACCCTCGTCGCGGGTGAAGCTCAGGAGTCGGCCGTTGACGTTGTCGAGCAGGTTGACCAGCACCGCACTCTCGGTCGTGGCGACCCCGTTGATCGACTGGCGCGGGCCGGGCTGCAGCAGCACCTCGAGCGCCGGCGACTCGCCCAGGAAATCCTTGACCCGAGCAGACACCAGGGCGCCCTGCTCGAAGGTACGCTCGCCCAGCGTCCAGTCGGATTTGAGGTCGACCAGCAGCTGTCCGTCGACAACGCCCACCAGGTCGGCGTCCTCGGGCACGTGGAGGCGTCTGGCCTCCCCTGCCTCGTAGAGGTAGTACTCGCGGGTGAAGAAGGTCGGCGCCCGGGTGATCACGTCGTAGTGTGCATCGCCGTCGTGCATACGCGCGGAGAACACACCCACATCACCCTTCTCGCCCTCGAAGACGATACGGGCGTCCTCCGGATCGGTACCGCGCTGCCACAACCGCACGGTCCGCGGATAGCCCGATTCGGTGACCTGGTCGTCGTCGAAAGCGGGACCGAGAAAGACACTGTCGGGGCCGCGCCAGGTGATCGAGCTCTTCGACTCCTCGAGTCGAAAGCCGTCCTCGACGAATTCTCGCCTGGCGAGGTCGAATTCGCGCCGCACGGCCGCATCGGCCCCGCCGATGGACAAGCCGATGATGCAGCGGTCGTAATCGGGATGACGGCAGTTCGAGCCGGCCCATACCCAGTTTTCGTCCTCGCGCTCGGCCAGTTCATCGACATCGAGAATCACGTCCCATTCCGGCGAGCCCTCGCGAAAACTGGTCAGTGACGTGGTGCGCCAGATTCCGCGTACGTGTTCATCGTCGCGCCAGAAGTTGTAGACCTCGCCACCCATCAGCGACGGATAGGCGATGCGGTCGTCCGAGGTGAGTATCTCGAGCGCCCGCTCGTGAATCGGGTCGAACAGCGGATGTGCCTCAAGCTGCTCGAGCGACCGCTCGTTCTGCCCGCGCGCCCAGGCCAGGGCATTTTCACCCTCGACCTGCTCGAGCCACAGCCAGGGATCCTCAGCCGCCACAGCGGCCACCGGCAAGGCCAGCGAGGCCGCCAACAGAACAACGGAAAGAAGCTTCATGATTCATGTCCACGCAATGGTCCAAAAACTCCGGCATGATGCCAGATCGCGAGTCGAAGCACCCGTGTCGTTGGTCACGGCGTGGTTTATCATTCGCGGCATGAAACGAATCCTGCTTATACTCGGGGTAATCTCCCTGCTCGCGGCCTGCGCGCCGTCCGGCCCGGGCGTGCGCAGCGGCGGCGCCGACGGCCCGGACGTTGCCGGCATCGAACAACTGCTCTCCGCCGGTGAGTACGAGGAAGCGGCCCTGGCCTTCGAGCAAGCCGCGCTGACCCGTCCGCTGGAAGGGGACCGGCTGCTGGTTCGGGCGGCCGAGGCCTGGCTCCAGGCCGGCCGGCTCGACCAGGCGGAATTGGCGCTGGGCCGCGTCGACACCGCCGCGCTGATGGATGACCAACTCGTGCGCCTGGACCTGGCCCAGGCGGAGCTGACCATGCGCCGGGGTGACCTGGCCAATGCCGGCTGGCTTCTGGCGAGCACGGCCGACCGGCTTCCCGAATCGCTCGAGACCCGTCACGCTGATCTCGAGGCCTTGTTGAAGGAGCTTCAATCGCGCCCGGTTCGCGACGCTCTCGCCGCCCTGCAGGAGGCCGTCGACGAACCCGACTTCAGCGCCGAGACCGCGTTGGCCCTGATGCTGGAGTATCCGGTGGCCGAGCTCGAGCGCGTGCTCTACCAGGTCGCCGACCAGCCGCGGCTCCTGCCCTGGCTCGACCTGGTCATCAGTGCGCGCGAGCAGCTGCTCGACGACGCTGCCCTGGACGAAGCCCTGGATGGCTGGCAGCGTCGCTGGCCCGACCTGGACTACAGCGCCGAACAGGCCGGTCGCTGGATCAGGGCCTGGCGTCAGACCCGGCCCATGCCGGAACACATCACCGTGCTGCTGCCGGCCGCGGGCACCGCCTTGCACCGTCCCGGCGAAGCCCTGCGCGAAGGCCTCGTGGCCGGCTGGCTGCGCCAGCCGCCGGACCAGCGTCCAAAGCTGGCTTTTCGCTACGTGGGCGCCGAGCCGGAAGACATCATTGCAGCCTGGTTCGATGCGCGGGAAAGCGGCACGGATTTCCTGATTGGACCGCTCGACCGCGACAAGGCCCAGACGCTTTCCGAGCTTCCCGATGCGGGGCTGATTCCCACGCTGCTGCTCAACCTGCCCCAGGCCCCCGATCGCCTGGCCGAAGCCGGCGGGGAAATCGCCGCCCTCGCCCTGCCGCCCGAAGCCGAGGCCGAGCTGGCGGCGATTCACGCCCTGGCGCTGGGCCATCGGCGCGCCCTGGTGCTGTCGCAGTACTCGGACTGGGGCGAACGCGTCGCCGAAGCGTTCGTCGACACATTCACCCTCGGCGGCGGCCGGGTGCTGACCGAACGCATCTACGACCCACAGCTGCCGGACCACTCCACGCTGCTGCGGGAGATCCTCGAAGTCGACCGCTCCGAGGCGCGGATTGATCGACTGTCGGCCATCCTCGACGAGGAGGTCGAGTCCGTCGCCCAGCGACGCAGCGACATCGACGTCATCTTCCTCGGCGCACGCGCCAGCGACGCCCGGTTGCTACGACCCCAACTGGCGTTCTTCGACGCCGGCGACCTGACCATCATGGCTACCTCCCAGGTCGTCGACGGCGCGCCACGGCCGGATCGCGATCGTGATCTCGACGGCATCAGCACGCCGATGCCGCCCTGGTTCCTCGATTTCACGACGGCCGGCGCCCTGCGCGAACGCGCCCGCAATCTATACGCCGGCCTGGACAATTCGACCCTGTCGCGGCTGCATGCGCTCGGCCGGGACGCCATCGCGCTCGTGCCCTGGCTGTCGATGATGCGCGCCGATCCCACCCTTTCCATGCCGGGAATGATGGGTGAGCTGAGCCTGCCCGATGGCCATATCTTCCGGCGGGATCTGCCCGTGGTGCGCATCGAAGGCGGCGTGGCCAGCCCGGTGGAATTCGAGCATGACCCGGCAACGTCGCGGTGAACTGGGCGAAACGCGGGCCGAATGCTGGCTCGCCGAGCAGGGGCTGAAGCTCGTCGAGCGCAACTACCAGTGCCGCGCCGGCGAGATCGACCTGGTCATGCTCGACCCCAATCCAAGCGACACCGAAGTGCTCGCCTTCGTCGAAGTCAGGCTGCGCGGGCCGGGCGCTCGCGTGGACAGCATCGACAGCGTCGACGAACGAAAGCAGCGTCGCCTGATCAGCGCCGCCCGGCATTTCCTGATGAGTCGCCCCGAATGGCAGGCGCACGCCTGCCGCTTCGACGTGGTCGGCATCGACGGCCAGGAGGGACGATTGCGCTGGATCCCGGGCGCATTCGAGCTTTCCGGCTGACGCAGATCGCTCAGAAGCGTTCCAGCAAGGCTTCGGCCAACAGCAGGCCCGCCAGGGAGAAGCCCGCCGCCAGCACGTCGTCGAGCATCACGCCGAACCCCCCGTGAACGCGCCGGTCGAACCAGCCGATCGGCCAGGGCTTGACGGCGTCGAAAACTCGGAAGACCGCGAAAGCCGCCAGCCACCAGGCCCAGTGGAAGGGCACCAGTATCAGCACCAGCCACAGCCCCACGAATTCATCGAAGACGATACCGCTGTGGTCGTGCACGCCCAGGCGCCGTCCCACGCGGTCGCACAACCAGACACCGAACACGAAGGCTGCGCCGATTACGGCAATGGCGGCCGGAAACGGCAGGTAAACCAGCGGCAGCGCGAATGGAATCGCCGCCAGGGTGCCGGCCGTGCCCGGCGCGACGGGTGCGAGCCCACTGCCGAATCCGAACGCCAGGAAGCCGTCGACCGAGCCCAGCGCCACCCGCCTGGTCGTAGCCCGATCAGTCATCGCGAAAGTGGTCCCAGCCACGGTCGAAAACCGCCGATGATCCCGCGCCCGGCGGATGGCATTCGACGCGACCGCTGTCGGTGACGCGACCAATCTCGGTCAGGTCGATGCCTGCTGCCTTCGACAGCGCCCCCAGGTCCGCCTCGGGCGAGACGATCGCCAGAAGCTCGTAGTCGCTCCCCCCACCGGCCTGCAATCGCCGACGTTCTTCCGGATCGGAGACGCCCTCGACAAGCGCCGCGGAGGCCGGCAAGGCATCGAGATCCAGTTCGGCCCCCTGCCCCTGCGAGAGCAGATGCTCAAGGTCGGCCAGCAGGCCGTCGGAGAGATCGATCATCGCCCGCACCCGGCCGCGCAGGGCCTCGCCGGCGGCGACCCTCGCGCTGGGGCGACGCAAACGCTGGCGCAGGGCCGCGCCGGCCGCCTCGCCCAATCGCAATGCCGCCGCAGCGTCGCCCACGGTACCGGTGACGATGACGCGGTCGCCGGCGCGCGCGCCGCGCCGGGTCACGGCCTGCCCGACCGGAACCTCACCGATCAGCTCGACGCCGATATTGAGGGGGCCACGAGCCAGATTGCCGCCGACGAGCGCCGCGCCGGCTTGCTCGGCCGCGCCGAGAAAACCGTCGAGAAAATCGTCGAGCCACGCTTCGTCGGGCGCGGGAAGCGTCAGCGCCAGCAAGGCCCAGCGCGGGCGCGCACCCATGGCGGCCAGGTCGCTGAGGTTGGCATGGACAGCGAGATGACCGACGTCCAGGGCCGGCCAGTCGGCCGTGAAATGGCGATCGAGAACGAGCGAATCGGTGGTCACGACCAGTTCATGCCCGGGCGTGGGTGCGAGCACGGCGGCGTCGTCGCCGATTCCCAGGACCACACCGGATCCGGGGCTTGCGCGCCGACGGATGCGCTCGATCAGCCCGAACTCACCCATCGCCGCCGGCGGTTCGACGCTCGGTCGCGCGGACATCCCGGGAGAGCCGATCCAGTACGCCGTTGACGAAGGTGTGCGCCTGCTCGGCACCGAACCGGTGGGCCAGTTCGACCGCCTCGTCGATGATCACCCGATAAGGGGTTTCGGGGTGGTGAATCAGTTCGCAGGCCCCAAGCCTGAGCACCACGCGCTCCATCTGGTCGAGACTGGCGTCGACCCGTCGCACGTGGGGCCCGAGCACTTCGTCGAGCGCTTCCCGGTTGGCAACCACCTCGCGCACCAGGGTCTCGAAGTAGGCCTCGTCGACGCCGTCGAAACTCTGTTCCTCGCGGAACTGTTCGATGATGGCCGCGGCGGAGTTGTCGTTGATCTGCCACTGGTAGAGCGCCTGAAGGGCGCGGCGGCGCGCGCGACGGCGGGGTTCAAACGGGCTGACGGTCCGGCGTCGACTCATGAAGAAACCTCGCGCTTGAACGCGATCATGTCGAGCACCGCCAGGGCCGCTTCCCGCCCCTTGTTCTTGCGCGCGGGGTCGGCGCGCTCCATGGCCTGCTCGCCGCTCTCGGGCGTCAGTACTCCGAAACCCATCGGTACGCCGGTTTCGAGCTGGGTCTGCTGCAGCCCGCGCGCGCACTCGGCCGAGATGAAATCGAAATGCGCCGTCTCGCCCCGAACCACGGCCCCGAGAGCGATGACGGCGTCGTAGCGGCCCGAATCGGCCAGTTCGCGGGCCGCCAGGGGCAGCTCCCAGGCGCCGGGGACGGGGAAGACGTCGAGGCGTTCCTCGCCCAGTCCGGCGTCGAGCAGCGCCTGGCGACAGCCGGCCAGCAAGAGATTGGTGACGTCCGGGTTGAATCGGGCGACGGCGATGCCGATACGGCTGCCCTCGCTGGCGGAATGCGTTTCGCTCATGTCAACTCAGCCCTCTCCTTCGGGAACGACATAGTCGGTGATCTCGAGGCCGAAGCCATCGAGCGCGTGCAGTCGCTTCGGCGCCCCAAAGACCTGCATGCGGCGGATGCCCAGCTCGGCGATGATCTGTGCGGCGATGCCGTAGCTGCGCAACTCGTGAGCCGCCTGGCTGCGTGCGCCGCCGTCGGGGCCGGTGCCGCCGTCCTTGAGACCGGCCAGCCGGACCGCATCGTCCTCATCATAGCCCAGCACCAGCGCCATGCCCTTGCCGCGGCGGGCGATGTCGGCCAAGGCCGCATCCAGGGGCATGCCGAAACTCGGCTCGGTGATGCCCATCACGTCGCCGAGAAGCTCGGGCACGTGAACGCGCACCGGAAAGGGCGTGTCCGGACGGATCTCCCCGCGGATCAGGGCCCAGTGCAGGCGGTGCGTAATGCGATCGCGAAAGACCTTGAGCTGGAATGGACCGTGCGCGGTGCCTACT
>CAZSGS010000067.1:0-10309 GCA_964606365.1 uncultured Wenzhouxiangella sp.
GCGCCAGACCGGCCAGCCCGCGTTCGAAAGCCCGCAGCAGCGGCGGCTTGGTGTCCTGCAGGTCGCGCTGGTAGCCCGAGGGCAGCGACAGCACCGCGTCGAGCTCGGCGCGGGCGCCGATGACGGTGGCGTGCAGGGAGCGCAGCAGTTCGACCGTGTCGGGATTGTGCTTGTTGGGCATGATCGACGACCCGGTGCAGTAGGCATTGCCGATCTCCAGGAAGCCGAACTCCTCGCTCGCGTAAAGGCCGAGATCCCAGGCCAGGCGCCGGAGGTCGCCGGTGGCCGCGGCCAGGGCGTCGACGGCGCGCAGTTCGATCTTGCCCCGGGCGTTCTGTGCGTACTGCGGATTGACCACCAGGCGCTGGAAACCAAGCTCTCTTGCGACGCCGTCGCGATCGAGCGGAAGGTTCACGCCGAAGCCCGATGCGGTGCCCAGTGGACTGGCGTCAAGCCATTCGGCAACCCGGCCGGCGAGGTCGGCGTTGTCGATGAAGGCTTCCGCATGCCCGGCCCACCATAGACCCAGCGACGAGGGCATGGCCTGCTGCAGGTGCGTGTGCCCGGGCAGCGGCACTGTTGCCTCGGACTCGGCACGCTCAAGCGCCGTCGTGGCAATGGCCAGGCAGGCGCGGCGCAGTCGGTCGAGCCGGTCGCGCAGGTACAGCCGAATGGCGACCGCCACCTGGTCGTTGCGGCTGCGCCCGGCGTGGATGCGCCCGCCGATCTCGCCCAGCCGTTGGGTCAGCCATGATTCGATGGCCGAATGGCCGTCCTCGTAGCGACCGTCGAGGACAAACTCGCCGGCTGCGAAAGCGGTTTGCAGATCCTCCAGGGCGGCCACCATCGCATCGGCCTGGTCGGCTTCGAGCACGCCGATGCGCGCCAGACCGCGGGCGTGCGCCTGGCTGGCGCGGATATCGAAGGGCAGGAGTTCGCGGTCGAGGATCACGTCCTGTCCGGCCAGGAAGCGCATCACCCGCTCGTCGACCTCGCCGGTCGATTCCTTCTTCCAGATGTAGTCAGCCATTGGCGGCTCCGCTGTAGATCGACCGGACGGGCGCGGGATCGTTCGCTGAGGGCCTCGCCACGCGTCGAACCGAAGCGAACGATCCCGTGCGCGTCCGGCCCGCGGCCTTGCCTGCCACTTTTTCGGGTGTGCCACGGCTGCAGACCGGCCGGGCGGGATGGGATGACTTTGCTTCAGTTCGACGCGTGGCGAGGCCTTCTGCAAAGTCACCCCATCCCGCCCGGCCTCTGTGGTTCATCGGATTCATCGGACTTTTTCGGTGATGCCCGCCAATTCGTCCAGACCGAGCGCCCGATTGATGTTCTGCAGAGCCTGGCTGGCCGCACCCTTGAGCAGGTTGTCGAGCACGACCACGAAGCTGGCACGCATGGAATCGCGCTCGTCGACGGTGAAGCCGCCGATGGCCAGGTTCGGCGTGCCGGCAAGGTCGCGAATCTCGGGGATCTCTTCGCTGAGCCGGATCAGGGGCTCGCCCTCGTATTGCTGCCAGTACATCGACAGCAGCTCTTCGGCCGACAGGGACTCGGTGAGCATGACCGAAACCGTCATCGAAATGCCGCGGAAAAAGGGCGCGACGTGCGGATGGAAACGCACCGGCCGCCGCAGGTGGGCCGAGATCTCCTGCTCGTGGACGTGACCGCTCAGCGCATAGGGAATGAGATTGTCCGCCAGTCGCTGTGGATCGTTGCGCGGCGACGGCGTTTTTCCGGCGCCGCTGTAGCCCGACACGCCGAACACCACCGGCGGCGCGGCGAGGGATCGACGGATTGGCCACAGGCCGAACATGCCGCCGGTGGCGTAGCAGCCGGGATTGGCGATACGCCTGGTCGAGCCAAGCGCCTCGCGGTTGAGTTCGGTCAGGCCGTAGACCCAGTGCCGGTCGAAGCGCCAGTCCGCCCCCAGATCCACAACGACGGCTTCCGGATGGGCGTCGCCGATCGCGTCCACCCAGGGCCGGCTCCGGCCGTTGGGGAGGGCCAGCACCCAGACGTCGGCTTCGACATCGGCCACGTCCCCGGGCTCCAGCGCCTCGAAGGCCTGGCCCGGGTCGGGCCACTCGGGTACGGTCGCGGCGATTGGTTGCCCGGCCTGACGCTCGCTCGTCGCCATCGCCAGGCTGAGCCGGGGATGGCGCGCGATCAGCCCGAGCAGCTCCGAGCCGGTATAGCCGCGGCCGCCGATGAGAACCAGTCGATGCATCAGATGCCTCCTGTGATGTCGGGCATGAAGCTGCGAAGCGCCAGGCCGGCGGCGACCACTTCGCTGACGCTCAGCAACGTGCCGATGACGAAGTACTCGGCATGTTCGCGCCGATTGCGGATGCTGTCGAATCGAAACACGGATTTGGCCGCCAGCACCAGGCCAAGAACCGACCAGGCCCCGACCAGGACGGCCGAAAACATGAGAAACCGCTCGAGCCAGCCGATATAGAGCCCCGCCCGCTCCAGGCCCACTTCGGCCTCGTCCGGCTCGGGCAGCAGCGACTGAAGCGCCAGGCGATTGACCCAGCCGAACACGACGACCACCACCAGGTAGCTCACCAGAAGCCAGCCGATCCCGGTTGCCACGGACTGCCAGGCGGCGACGCCCGCCTGCCACCAGTCGGGACGTCCGGTCAGCCACCAGGCGGCCAGTCCCAGCACCAGCAGGTGCGCTGCCTGATCGAGCCAGAAGACGATCAGCGGCCGATCCAGCGGAAGGCGATACTTCGCCAGATCCGTCAGCAGGTGCAGCAAGACAATTCCGCCGAAGGCCGACGCGACTTGCCATGTGGCGATTCCCGCGGGTGCGAACAGCAGCCAGGCGATCACCAGGCAGGCCGCGTGCCAGGCGCCGTGCTCGATCAACGCCGCCGGTCGCCCCGCGCGCTTGCCGTCGATCACGGCCTTGCGCTGGACGACGAAGTCGCCAACCAGGTGTGCCACCACAAGTGCGAGTAGAACCTGCATCAATTCGAGCCCGTCGCCGTCGAGCCCACAGTATGGCCGATCGGTCCGGACAGCAACTCGCCCAGCTCGGACAGGCTGGCCTGCAACTCCCAGTAGCGCGCGCTGGCCAGGCTGCGCGAAACGGTCGACTCGGCCACTTCGAGCGCGGCGGCCACCTCGGTCTGCTTGCCCGACGCCTCGTACCGGTCGATGACCTGCCACTGCCGGTCGGTGATGTCCTGCACCAGGGCATCGGCCAGGCGCAGCACGGCGTTGCACGCCACGGCCCGTGGATCGTCCGGCGCGCCCACCTTCAGCCGCACCCGGCTCATTCCGTGGCGCGGCGAATCCAGGGCTTCGAGTGCGGCGCGTGCCCGGTAGAAAGCCTCGCCGGTCACCGCCTGGTTGAGCGGGTTGGAGGCCCCGCCGTCCGGTACCCGCTCGACCGGGCCGATACCCAGCGCCAGGCGCAGCGACCAGGGCCGAAAGGCGCGCCAGAACTCCCAGACCACCCGCGGCAGCGTCGCCGGCTGGTCGATCAGGCCCTGAAACTCGTCCCAGGCCGTCACGGTATAGTCGAACTCAGTCCAGCCGTTCTCGCGATGCCTTGCAGACAACGCCGCCAGCAGCCGATCGCGGCGCTCGGGGAAGCCGGTGATTCGCCGCGAGTCCGTAACGTCGGCGATGAGTGCAACGCGCTCCGGCAACAGAGTCTCCTATATCTTGCGTCGGAAAGCGCATGTTACGCAGATTGCACTCAAATGAGCAAGTGGCAGCCGGGGTTCTCAATCGCCGGACACTTCGAACCGGTCAGCGAAAACGTCGCTGCCGGTGATGACGGCGGGGCCGCCCTGGAACAGGATGCGATCGTGTTGCGCCCGGAGGTCGCCCAGTTCGCCGTCCTCGAGATCCAGTATCCAGACATGGTCTTCCACCTGCGATAGTGACGCCATGTTCCGCCAGCGCATCGACGCAATGTCGCCCGGCTCATCGGGCGCAAAGGTGCGGAATTGCCAATCACTATCGAAGCCCTGTCCGTCCAGGTCGTGATAGATGATCCTGACCTGGGCGCCGGGGCAATCGGGAATTTCGAAGCGAAGCAGTCCGTACGGATATTCGAAATACGCATCGACCGGGAACTGGTCCGCTTCGAGCGCATGAACATCCATCAGCTGGCTACACGCCTCGCCCCGAGCCTCCCCCGCGCCACGATCACCGCCAGCCAACTCCACGGTCACGTAGTCGCTGACGCCGCGAACCGGCTCCGCCGTGGTCAACGAGGTCACATCCTTTTGCACGCTGTCGGGAATTCCGGACTGATTGCCGTCCCCGCCATTGGGCGCATCCGCCTCGACGGTGTCGGGCGCGCCGTCGAGGTCGCCGTCCGGAACGAGTTCGATCTTGTGGACGCCGCCGCGCGTGCCCGCATACAGCACGGGGTCGTCACCCGACTTGTCGAGGGCGAGGCGCGTGGCCGAGTCGACGGGCAGACCGATGCTGTAGGACACCCAGTTCTCGCCGCCATCGTCGGTGCGATACACGGCCCCGGGGTCGTCGGTGCTGCCGACACCCGCTGCATAGACGATATCCGGATTGTCGGGATCGATCTCGAGCCAGCGGATATCCGCGTCTTCCGGCAGGCCGGTCCCTGCCGGACTCCAGTTCGCGCCGCCGTCGTCGGACCGGAAAACGCCACGTTCCCCTGTGTGCTCCAAGGGACGTCTTGCGGATGCATACAGCCTGCTGGCGTCCGACTCGGACACGGCAAGCGCCAGAACATCCCAGCGCGAAGATGCCGGATCCTCCTCGTCGTATCGCGGCAATCCATTGCCGCTCGGCACCCAGGTCTCGCCCCCGTCGGTCGACTTGAACACGCCATTGTCCACAGTGGGCAAGGCCTGGTCATCCATGTCGAAGCCACGCTCCAGGAAAGTGCCCGCATACAGCGTCTGAGAATCGTTCGGATCGATCACCAGCGGCACGACCTGGACGATGAAGTAGCCGTTGTTCTCTTCTTCGTAGGGCGGAACGGGCAGGCCATCATCTGCGGGCTCCCAGGACTCGGCGGCATCGGTGGACTTGTAGATTCTATGCGCTTCCACCGTGGGCTCGATGTCTCCATTCTTGTCTTCTTCGTAGCGAATGGAGCCGTTGCCTGCCACGTAGGCGATCTGCAGCGGCCCGGTACCATCGGGGCCGCTGCCGCTTTCCGGATCCAGCTCGATCGATCGCCTGATCGGTGCGAACCCAACGATGTAGGAATCGTAGGCGGGAATCCCGTCACCCGCCTCCTCCCAGGACGTGCCGCCATCCACGCTCTTGAACACCCCGGAGCTGGCCGGTCGCTGACCGAGGGAAGCGTCGAGCACCTCCCGTCCGTTGCCGGCGGAGTAAATCGTGGTGTCGAGCGGATTGCCGTCAGCGCCCGGGTCGAGGGCCAGGTCCCTCACGCCACCGGATTGCAGGCCGTCGCCGATGACCGACCACGAACCGCCCCGATCGAACGACACCCACAGGTTGTCTGAAATCGAAGCATCACCCAATCCGGCATGGACGATATCCGGGTTGGCCGGGCTGACCGCCAGGGATCGAATATTGGCCTGCCGCAACCCCTGATTGCGCCGCTGCCAGCTCGCGCCCTCATCGGGGGAACGGAAGAAACCGGCGTCCAGACCTCCGACCAGCAAAACATCTCCGGCACCGGGCTCGAACGCCACGCTCCTCACTGCCGCGCTATAGCCCCCCGGTCCACCGGGGCCCATGCCATCGCTTACGACGGTATAGCTCGAACCGGCATCCTCGGTAATCAACAGGCCGTTGTGGACCCCGATGAGCCATCGATCCGGGTCGTCCGGGTCAATCTGCACGTCCCCGATCCAATAGAAGTCGCCCTCGATATCCAACCTTGACAGAACTCGCTCCCAGGTCTGCCCCGCGTCTTCGCTCAGGAAGATTTCAGTACCCTGGTATGCCAGCACGCGACCGCTGCCCGTGGCCGAAAATTCGTATGGGCCAATATATTGTTCGGACGGGGGTTCAATCGCCGTCCAGCTCTCGCCACCATCGGTGCTACGGAAGAACGACAGATCGTCATCACCGTGAGCAAGCGCATTGACGACCAGGGTATCCGGGTCGTCCGGCAACCGGGCGAAGCTGCGCGTATATTCGAATTCGTCGTCGTCGACGCGCGTCCAGGTCCTTCCCCCATCGGTGCTTCTCCGAAGCCCGCCATTTATGCCGACAACCTCGACTTCCTGCGGATCCCCAGTGGAAACCTCAATCTGCACCACCGCCCCCCAGTCCGGATCGAACCCGGGCTCCGGCCGCTGCCAGGAAGCGCCGGCATCATCGGATCTCAGAAACTGACCGGACGAAGCCGCATAAACCACGTCGGCATCGCTCGAAGCCGCGGCGACGATGCGAACGTATCGACGCGGCAAGCCATTGGAGACGTCCTGCCACTGCTGCCCGCTGTCGTCGCTTCGGAATACGCCATTGGGGCCGGACAGGTAGATTCGCTCGGGTTGATCCGCCGAAACGGCGACGTCAAAGACGCTACCGCCGTCGGGGCCTTCGCCGGTCCACACACCGGTCCCCGCAGAAGCGCTTGCGACCGCAGCAAGGCTCAGCACGAGAGTGGCGATTCGGTTGCTTGCGCTGGGCATGTTCAGGCTCTCCGTTGCGCTCGTTGACAATGCTCAGAGCGGGGTACGGAAGGTGAGCGTCGAAACCGCCAACCGATTGCGCAGCGGTTGGTCCTACGGCGTGCGACGCCTGCCCGAATCCGGGCGCGGTGCCGGCGGGAACCCGAGTCGGTGCCGGGGCGGCACAGACAGAATCAGACGTCAGAGCCAGCCAGAGTCGCGCCGCCTCGCGTCGGCGGTGACGCGACCGAGCAATTCGAAATCATCGATGCCGATGGTGTAGACGATCCACTCGCCCTGACGATGCGTGGTGTGGGCCTGCTGGAAGTACCAGGCGGCGATCGGATTGCCGGCCCGGGCGCGCCAGTAGAGCGTGGGGAATCGCTGACGCAGCGCCTGCCACAGCGCGGCTCCCAGCCCCTCGCCCTGGGCTTCGGGCGTGACGACGAACTTGTCCAGATAGGGCACGCCGTCGACACCGGCCGTGACCAGCGCGGCCGCCCGCCCGCTCTCGGCCCAGAGCAGGCCGACCAGTTCGCGCCGCTCGAGCCAGTCGGGCCGCAGGCTCCGCCCGAAACTGCCCTCGAGCAGGATCTGCAACTGTTCGCGGTGCGCGGGCGAGATCGCCTCGAACCAGTCGATGACCTCACCACGGCGAATCAGCGTGCCCGCGCCGGTATGCGTGAACAGCTCGCGGGTGAGATTCTCCGCCGAGGTGATCGACACCGAGGTCTCCGGCGGCAGGCGCTCGAGCATTTCCCGGATCTGCTGGAGCTTCAGGCGCATGCCCGAATGCACCCAGTCCTGGGCCAGCAGGTGGTCGTAATCGGTGCGCAGGCTGATCGCCGAGATGACGCGGCCGCTCTGGTCGAGCAGCCCGCCGGTGCCGGTCAGGAAGATCACCTTGTGCGGCTCCACCGCCCAAACCAGTTCGCGCGCGGCGATGTCGGCGTTGATGTTCATGACCTGGCCCGATGACGACTCGCCCAGGCAGGCCACCACCGGCAGCGATCCGGCGCCGATGGCATTGCGCACCGGCTCGAGCTCGACGCGCTGGATCTCGCCGACCAGACCGAGACGCTCGCGATCGGCCAGCTGCGCTTCGAACACGCCGTGCAGGATGCCGCGTGCGCGCACGCCCCTGGCTTCCAGGGCATCGACCAGCGCGGCGTTGGCGCGGTAGATCACCGGCCGGGCCACGGCCATGACGTCAGGCGTGGTCACGCGCAGGCCGTCGTGCTTTTCGATCGGAACGCCGGCAGCCTCCATCGCTTCGTCGAGCTGGGGACCGGCGCCGTGCAGCACGATGGGAGTGAGCCCCAGCCGGTGCAGAAAGGCCAGTGCGGCGGCCATCTCGTCGAGCTGATCGCGCATGACCGCCCCGCCCACCTTGACCACGGCAAAGCGCGATTCCTCGATGCGCGAGAATTGCTTGAGATACTGCCGCGCCTCCCGGTTCGAGCCGAGCTGGCCAAGCAGTTCGATGACGGTACGTCTGACCTCGGGCATATCCCTTTCCATGGCAGCGGCCTTCTATTCGGGCCGGCCGGAACGAAAAAACCCAGCCGGCGGGGCTGGGTTCGGTCGCGTTCGATTCGGTTCTGCTAATTCACACTAACGCGCACCCCAGCCATTCGTCGAGGAACGGCGCGGGCACGGGCGAAGCGCCGGAACAATGGCGTCGGTCGATGGAACGATGACGTGGAAAGCGTGATCCATGGCTGGAATGTGCCACAACACACACGGCGGTGCAATAGCGCCCGAAGCGGATACCGGGGCGCCCCGGGGAAGAACGCCGGCTGCGCCACACCGCGGCGACTGCAGCATCCACTGGCCAGCCCGACGACGGGGCCGATAGAATAGGCGCCAACCTCGCATTCAATCGCTCCGCTTTCGCGCTTCTTTACTCTTCTGCACAAGGATTTCTCGATGGTTTCATGCAAGACCGGTTGCCTGGCGGCAGCCCTTATGGTGCTGGCCGCGCCGGCCGCGGCTCAGGAAGTGGGTTCGGGCAGCCTCGCTCTCACGGACTCGGGCGTGCAGGAGAGCTTCGACGGGCTGGCACAGTCCGGCCAGTCGGCGAATCTGCCCGACGGCTGGTACTTCCACGAAACCGGCAGCAACGCGGATGCGGAATACCGGGCCGGCGACGGCAGCAATCGCGGCGCCGCGCGCAGCGTGCCCGGCGACACCTACAGCCTGGGCGCGAACGGCAGCGGCGAGCGCGCACTGGGGGCCGTTCTGTCGGGCTCCCTGACCCCGACCTTCGGCGCCCGCGTGAGCAACGACTCCGGCCAGACGGTCGATGAAATCGAGATTGCCTATACGGGGGAGCAGTGGCGCCTCGGCACGAGCGGCCGGACCGACCGGCTCGACTTCCAGTACAGCGTCGATGCGGATTCGCTGCTCGACGAATCGGCCACCTGGGTCGATGTCGCTGAACTGAGCTTCCCCGCCCCCGTCTCCAGCGGAACGGTGGGCAGCCTCGACGGCAATGCCGCGGCCAATCGCGTGCCGGTTGCCTCGACCATCACGGGCCTCGAGCTGGCGGCGGAAGGCACGCTGTGGATTCGCTGGCGCGACCACGATGCGGCGGGCGCGGACGACGCCCTCGGCATCGACGATCTCGCGCTTTCGATCAGCGGCGAGCCACCGCCCGACGTCGCGCCGGAAGTCAGTTCGACCGAACCGGCCGAGGGCGAGGCGGACGTCGCCCTCGATACCACGCTGGAGGTCGTCTTCACCGAACCGGTAGACGTCGAAGACGAATGGTTCGATCTCAGCTGCGGCGGAACGTCGGTCGCGGCGACGTCCAGCGGCGGACCGGTCACCTTTGCCATCGCACCCGACGCCCCGCTACCGGCAGACCAGAACTGTACATTGACGGTCCTGGCCGACGCCGTCACCGACCTCGACGGCGACCCCGACGACATGGAAGAAGATCTGACCGTCGCCTTCACGACGCTCGATCCGGACGACCTTCCGCCGCCGCAGATCGATTCGGTACAGCCGGCCGACGGCAGCGACAACGTCCCCGTCAGCAGCACGATCGAACTGACATTCAGCGAGACCGTCGAGGTGGCCGACGACGCCATCGCGCTCAGCTGCGACGAGGCGACCCTGGACGCCAGCCTGACCGGCAGCGGCGCACAATGGGCGCTCAGCCCGGCCGACCTGCTGCCTTACGAGGCGGAATGCGTCATCGATGTCGATGCCGACGGCGTGGTCAACCAGCACGACCAGCCCCTGGCCGAGGATGCCAGCTTCACCTTCTCGGTCACCGCCGGCTCCGGCGAGGGCTACTACTCCGAGGTCAACACCTCGAGCCCCGGACAACTGCGTTGCACGCTCAACCTGACCATCCGCGGCCACACGGCCTACCCCTACAGCGGCAGCGGCACCAACACCTGGACGATCCTGGAAGTCGCGCAGCAGGATCCCGACGATCCGGACCGCGTGATCGATTCCTACCGCAACCGCAGCTACGACAAGGTCAGCGACCGTTCCGGGCAGGGCGGTTCCGGGCCCTGGTACAACCGGGAGCATACCTGGCCCAATTCACTTGGTTTTCCCAGCCAGGCCGACGCCCGGGGAGAACCCAACGCCCCCTACACCGACGTGCACATGCTCCACCTGACCGACCAGGACTACAACGCCTCGCGCGGCAACCGCCCCCTGGCGTACTGCGACAGCGGCTGCAGCGAGCG
>CAZSGS010000068.1:0-10277 GCA_964606365.1 uncultured Wenzhouxiangella sp.
CCGCTGTTCAACATCATCTTCGCCCTGGCCGCTTTCTGGCTGATGTTCATCGTGGGCATTCCCGAAACCCGGCCCGTGGTGGGTGAAACCAGCGGTATCGCCGCCGAAGCCGGGCTCGAACGCGAGGACATGATCGTGCAGGTCGGCCAGTCGCGAACCGAGTCCTGGACCCACGTCCTGCTGGAGCTGATGCCCCGCGCCCTCGATCGCGAACCGGTCAGCGTGGTCGCCGAGCGTCCGGGCGGCAGTCGACGCACGATCGACCTACCGCTGGACCGCGTGGCCCGCGACTTCGACGAATCGCGCGCGCTCGAGGCCATCGGCCTTGCGCCCTGGCGGCCGAACCTGCCCGCGGTGGTCGACGCGGTCAATGCCGACACGCCGGCCGCACGGGCGGGACTGCAATCGCAGGATCGAATCCTCGACATCGCCGGTGAGCCGGTCGACGGTTGGCGCGATATCGCCCGCCTGATACCGGCCCACGGCCTGGATGAGCGCGGACAGCCCCGCGAGCTTGCAATCGGCATCGAGCGCGACGGTCGTCAACTGCAGTTCGACCTGACGCCGGAGTTGCGCGACGGCCGGCCGGTCATCGGTATCCAGTCGCCGCCGCCGGACGACGCGGCCCGCGCCGACATCGAGCGGGCCTACACGATCGTGCGCCACGGTCCGGTCGACGCGGTGGGACAGGCCTTCGCCGAAACCGGTCGCCTGACAGCGGCCACCTTCGGAATGCTCGGCCGCATGATCACCGGAAGCGCCAGCCTGTCGAACCTGTCGGGGCCGATCACGATTGCGCAGATGGCCCACTCTTCGGCACTTCTGGGCTTTTCGCGGTTCCTGTTTTTCCTCGGCCTGATCAGCCTCTCGCTGGCAATCATCAACCTGCTGCCGATTCCGGTACTGGATGGCGGCCACCTGATGTATTACCTTGTGGAGCTGATCAAGGGGTCGCCAGTTTCCGAAAACACCCAGATCATGGGTCAGTATCTTGGCATCCTGATGGTCGTCGGCCTGATGAGCCTGGCGATATTTAACGATCTATTACGCCTTTTCTCCTAAACTGCAGCTCGCCCATGGGTCACGCTGCAACAAGTAACCGGAACGCATCCGACATGAAACAAATCTGCCTCCTGCTGGCGCTGCTCGCCTTCACCGGCCTCGCATCAGCCGAGACATTCCGCATCAGCGACATTCGGGTCGACGGACTGCAGCGACTGTCCGAAGGCAACGTCTTCAGCTACGTCCCGCTGGAAGTGGGTGACCGCCTGACCCCGTCGCTGGCGCGCAGCACCGTCCGCGACCTCTGGCAAACCGGTTTCTTCGACGACGTGAGCCTCTCGCGCGAGGACGACGTGCTGGTCGTCACGGTCGAGGAACGCCCGGCCATTTCCGCCGTCAGCATCGCCGGCAACCGCCAGATCAAGACCGACGACCTGATGCCCGCACTGGCCAATATCGGCATTGCCGAGGGCGAGATCTTCAACAAGCTCGAGCTCGACCGGGTGCGGCAGGAGATGATCCGTCAGTACTACAGCCGCGGCTACTACGCGGTCGACGTCGACACCCAGGTCGGCGAACTCTCGCGCAACCGCGTCAACCTGAGCATCGTGGTCGAGGAAGGCGAGCAGGCCCGCATCCGCCACATCAACATTGTCGGCAACGAGGCCTTTTCGGAAGACGAA
The DNA here is from genome assembly GCA_964606365.1 of uncultured Wenzhouxiangella sp. Lineage (GTDB taxonomy): Bacteria > Pseudomonadota > Gammaproteobacteria > Xanthomonadales > Wenzhouxiangellaceae > Wenzhouxiangella. The sequence goes on from CAZSGS010000068.1 coordinate 1,686, forward strand.
CTGCGCGAGGATTTCGAATCCGACAGCAAGCTCGGCCTGTTCTTCTGGCAAGGCGCCAACAAGTACACCCGCGAGAAGCTCTCCGGCGACCTCGAAACCCTGCGCTCCTTCTACCTCGACCGGGGCTACCTCGATTTCTCGATCGAATCGACCCAGGTCTCGATCAGTGAGGACAAGCGCGATATCTTCGTCACGGCCAATATCCGCGAAGGCGAGGTCTACAACGTCAGCGACGTGGTGCTCACCGGCGAGATGATCCTGGGCGAGGAAACGCTCAAGCGCCTGATCATGATCGAACCCGGCGACACTTTCTCGCGCAAGCAGGTCGAACAGAGCGTCGACAACATCACGACCGTCCTGTCGAACCTCGGCTACGCCTTCGCCAACGTCAACCCGGTGCCGCGCATCGATCGCGACACGCTCGAAACCGAACTCAATTTCTTCGTCGAGCCCGGCAAGCGCGTCTACGTGCGCCGGGTCGAGTTCCGCGGCAACGCCCAGACCAAGGACGAGGTCCTGCGCCGCGAGATGCGGCAGTTCGAGGGCGCCTGGTTCTCCCAGTCGGCCATCGACCGCTCCAAGGTTCGCCTGCAGCGCCTGGGTTATTTCGACGAGGTCAACATCGAAACCCCCGCCGTCGAGGGAACCGACGATCAGGTCGACGTTATCGTCAGCGTCGAGGAGCAGCCATCGGGCAGCTTCCAGGTCGGCTTCGGCTATTCGCAGATCCAGGGGCTGATCGCCTCGATCTCGGTGCAGCAGGACAACTTCCTCGGCTCGGGCCGGCGCGTCGGCTTTTCGGTCAGCCACAGCGACATCTATACCCAGGCCTCGGTCAACTACACCAACCCCTACTACACCGACAACGGTGTCTCGCGCGGCTTCTATGCGCGCTACACGGAGTTTCAGCGCCGCGACGCCAATATCTCGACCTTCTCGACCAGCCAGGCCGCCGGCGGCGTCAACTTCGGTTTTCCGCTCTCGGAGGTCGACTACCTGCGTTTCGGGCTCGGCGCCCAGCGCATCGACATCAACATCGGCCGAACCAATTGCCCGATCGACGACGACCCGGACAATTTCGAGCCCTGCTTCGTGGCCGATCGGCCGCTCGCCATCACGCTCGATCAGAACATGGACGGCCGGCTGTCCGCGGACGAACGCCGGGTGACGACCTACCGCATGGACAGCACCTGGTCTCGCGACAGCCGCAACCACTACCTCAACCCGACCGACGGTTCCCTCCACCGCCTGGGCGCGGAGGTGGCGCTGCCCGGCAGCACACGCGAGTTCTACCGGATGAACTACCGCTTCCGCAAGTACTGGCCGATCGGCGACAGCGGCATGGCGTTCAGCATCAAGGGGGATCTCGCCTACGGCGACGCCTACGACAACTACGACGAGGAACTCGGCCTCGAGCCGGAAGAGGTCGAGGAGCTACCCGATGACCGGGTGCGGGATTGCCAGCTCGACGAAATCGTTACATACGACGCCGGGCTGCCCTTCTACGAGCACTTCTACGGCGGCGGCGTCTCGGACATCCGCGGCTTCGAAGACAATTCGCTCGGTCCGAAGGACACGGCCTGCCGTTCGGTCGGCGGCGACTTCAAGGTCATCGGCGGCATCGAGCTGGCCTTTCCGCTGCCTTACCTCGATGTCAGCGGCACGCGCCTGGCCTGGTTCGTCGACGTCGGCAATGTCTACCGCGATTTCGACAGCTTCGACAGCGACCTGTTGCGCGCATCCACCGGCCTGTCCCTGACCTGGCAAGCGCCGGTCGGTCCGATTATCATCAACCTCGCAACGCCGCTCCAGGAGCGCGACGGCGATGACACGCAGATCCTGCAGTTCTCGTTCGGCCAGACCTTCTGACCTTCAGGAGACATGATGCAGCAGTCGACGGCCAGAGGGCGCACGCACCGGGTGCGACTTGTCGCACTCGGGCTCGCGCTCGTGTGCATCGGCGCCGTCGCCCAGGATCAGCGTATCGGCTACGTGGACATGAAGCGGCTGTTCGAAGCCGCGCCGCAGGTGGTCAACGCGCGTGAGGCCCTCGAGCGCGAATTCAGCCCGCGCAACGATTCCCTGCTGGCCGACGAAGCGCGGCTGGAACGGATGGAGGCCAACCTGGCCGAAGCGCGGGATCTGTCGGACGAGGAGCGCTTCGAGAACGAACGCGAGATCCGCAACCTGCGTCGCTCGATCGATCGACGGCGCGAGGACCTGACCGAGGAACTGCGATTCAGGACCAACGCCGAGAAGAAGGCGCTCGAGGAAACCATCGAAGTAGCCGTGGATCAGGTGGCCGAATCGGGCGGCTTCGACCTGATCCTGACCAGCCCGGTCGCCTACGCCTCGGACCGGATCGACATTACCGACCGCATCCTTCGCTGGCTCGAGGAAGACTACAGCGACCAGCAATCCGACAGCGAGTCGGCCGAACGGTAATCCCGAATCCACTCATGCAAGCAACAACAACTACCCTCAATGCGCTGGCCGAGCGGTTCGGACTGACCCTCCGCGGCGATCCCGAGCACCGCGTCGGTTCGCTCGCCACGCTGGCGAGCGCCGAGTCCCAGGACGTCAGCTTTCTGGCCAATCCCGCCTACACCGGCGACCTCGCGGACTGCCGCGCCGGCGCGGTCATCATCGGCGAAGCCCTGGCCGAGCGCTGGTCGGGCAACGCCCTGATCAGCCCCAACCCCTACGCGAGCTGGGCGAAGGTCGCCGCTTTTCTCAACCCGCGCCCGGCCGCCGACCCCGGCATCCATGCGACCGCAGCGGTTGCGCCGGAGGCCCACATCGACCCGAGCGCGAGCATCGCCGCGCACGTGAGCATCGGCAAACATGCCCGCATCGGCCGCAACGTGGTCATCGGCCCGGGCTGCGTGATCGAAGAAGAGGCGACCGTCGGCGACGATTCGCGCCTGGTCGCTCGCGCCTACATCGGCCCGCGCTGCCGCCTGGGACAGCGCGTGCTGCTGCACCCGGGCGTTGTCGTCGGCGCCGACGGCTTCGGACTGGCCATGGACGCCGGCCACTGGATCAAGGTTCCGCAGCTCGGCGCGGTCGTCATCGGCGACGATTGCGAGATTGGCGCCAACACGACCATCGATCGCGGCGCGATCGAGAACACCGAACTGGCCGAGGACGTGCGGCTGGATAACCAGGTCCAGATCGCCCACAATGTCCGGATCGGAGCGCATACGGCCATCGCCGGCTGCGTCGGCGTTGCCGGTTCGACCACGATCGGCCGCTACTGCATGATCGCCGGCGCCTGCGGGATCGGCGGCCACCTCAGCATCTGCGACAAGGTCATCGTCACGGCCATGAGCACGGTGCTCGACTCCATCACGGAGCCGGGCGAGTACGGTTCGGGCATTCCGGCACGGCCGCATGCCCGCTGGAAACGCATCCTGGTCCGGCTGGGGCAGCTCGACGACTGGGCGCGTCGCCTGCGCCGGCTGGAACGCAAGCAATCCTGATACAACACGAAAAGACACCATGAACGACACCACACAGGTCGATATCGAGAAGATTCTCGAACTGCTGCCGCACCGCTACCCGTTCCTGCTCGTCGATCGAGTGCTGGAGTATTCGCTCGAAGACCCGCCCCGCATCCGGGCGCTCAAGAACGTGACCATCAACGAACCGTTCTTCCAGGGGCACTTTCCGGGCCACCCGGTCATGCCCGGCGTCCTGCTGCTGGAGGCCATGGCGCAGGCGGCGGGCTGCCTCGCGCACCTGGCGCGCGAATCCACCGGCGGCGACAGCCGGCTCTACTACCTGGTCAAGATCGACAAGGCCCGCTTCAACCGCGTGGTGGTGCCGGGTGACCAGCTGGTCTTCGACGTCACCCAGAAACGCCTGATGCGCAACATGGGCGTGTACGAGGCGACCACGCTGGTCGACGGCAAGCCGGTCGCCAGCGCGGAACTGCTGTGTGCCGCCCGCCCCGACCCGACACCATGATTCACCCCACCGCGATCATCGAAGCGGGCGCGCGGCTCGGCGACAATGTCTCGGTCGGCGCCTACAGCCTGATCGGGCCCGAAGTCGTGCTCGGCGACAACTGCTGGATCGGCCCGCACGTGGTCATCAACGGCCGCACGACGATCGGCGAGAACTGCCGCATCTACCAGTTCGCCTCCATCGGCGAAGCGCCGCAGGACAAGAAGTACGCCGGCGAGCCCACCGCCGTGGAAATCGGGCGCGACAACACCATCCGCGAGTACGTCACCGTCAATCGCGGCACATCCGACGACGTCGGCGTGACCCGCATCGGCGACGACAACTGGTTGATGGCCTACAGCCATGTCGCCCACGATTGCCAGGTGGGCTCGCATACCATCTTCGCCAACGGCGCGACCCTGGCCGGTCACGTCACGGTCGGCGACTGGGTGATCTTCGCCGGCTACTCCGGCGCTCACCAGTTCTGCCATATCGGTGCGCACGCCTTTCTGGGCATGTACGGCGGCGTCAACCAGGACGTACCCGCCTACGTCATGGTCTCGGGCCAGCCACCGAGGCCGCGCGGCATCAACGCGGAGGGGCTCAAACGACGCGGATTCGACAACGCCCAGATCCGCAATATTCGCGAGGCCTATCGCTTGATCTACCGCAAGGGCATGCCGCGCGACGAGGCCATCACCGAGCTGCGCGCGCGCGCCGCCGAGCAGCCGGAACTCGAGCTGATGATCGCCTCGATCGAAGGCAGCCGGCGCGGTCTGTTGCGCTGATTCCCTCGCGCGTGAGCGGTCGTCCCCCGCGTATTGTCCTGGTTGCCGGAGAAGCCTCCGGCGATGCCCTCGGGGCCAGCCTTGCCGCCCGCCTGAAATCACGGCGCCCCGACATCGAAATGGCCGGTGTCGCCGGCGAGGCGATGCAGAATGCCGGGGTCACGCCCTGGTTCGACCTCGACGTGCTCAACGTCATGGGCCTGACCGAGGTCCTGCGCCACCTGCCGCGGCTGTTCAGGCTCAGGCGCGAATTGAGGGAGCGCATTCTGGCCTGGCAGCCCGACCTCTTCGTCGGCATCGACGCACCCGACTTCAACCTGGGGCTGGCGCGGCAACTGCGTGCCGAAGGTCAACGCACGGCGCAGTACGTCGCCCCCACGGTGTGGGCCTGGCGCCCCGGACGGGCCGCCAAGGTGGCGCGCTCGAGCGATCTTCTGCTGACCCTGTTCCCGTTCGAACCGGCCCTCTTCCGGGCGCACGGGCTGGCCAGCCGCTTCGTCGGGCACCCGCTGGCCGACGAGATCGTCGCCACCCCGGAAATCCTCGAGCGGCGCCTTCGGCGCTCGACCACCCGCCCCGGGAGGGTCGCCCTGCTGCCGGGCAGCCGGCGCGGCGAAATCGAACGCCACGCCAGACTGCTGGCCGATACCGCCACCTGGCTCAGGCAGCAACGCCCGCAGCTGGAGCTGACCATGCTGCTCGCGCGCGATGCCCACCGCGAGCTGGTCGAGGCGCTGGCCGGCGAGCGGCTCGCAAAGGCCGGCGTCCGGATCGAGTGCGCGCGAACCCGGCAGGGCCTGGCCGAAGCGGACGCGGCCATCAGCGCCTCGGGAACGGCCACCCTGGAGGCCTTTCTTCTGGCCTGTCCGCTGGTCGTGTTCTATCGCCTGGCCCCCGTCACCTACTGGCTGCTGCGAAGCCTGCGGCTGGTGCGTTCGCAGTTCATCGCCCTGCCCAACATCCTCCAGGGGCGCGCGCTGGTCCCCGAGTTCGTCCAGGAGCAGGCAAGGCCCCGGGAACTGGGCCGCGAAACGCTCGCCTGGATCGACGACGTGGATCGACTGACCGCCTACCGGCAGGCATCGGAGCGTTGCCGAGTGGAGCTGGCGGCCGGCGCCAGCGAGAACGCCGCGAGCGCCCTGCTGGAGTTGATCGAACGTGACCACCACTGACGTCTGCAGCGGCCCGGTCGCCGGCGTCGACGAGGCCGGACGCGGCCCGCTGGCCGGACCGGTGGTGGCCGCAGCCGTGGTGCTCGACCCGCATCGACCGATTCTGGGCCTGGCCGATTCCAAGCAGCTCTCCGCCCGGCGGCGCGAATCGCTGGCCGAAGCCATCCGCGAGCGCGCCACGGCCTGGGGCCTGGCGGTCGTCGAGCCGGCCGAAATCGACCGGCTCAACATTCTCCAGGCCACCTTTCGGGCCATGCGCGAGGCGCTCGACGCGCTATCGCTCGACCCCGTGCTGGTAAGAATCGACGGCAACCGCGCTCCCGCGCTGCCCTGGCCGGTGCAGACCGTGGTCGGCGGCGATCGCCTCGACCGCGCGATTTCGGCGGCGAGTATCCTCGCGAAGGTGTACCGCGACAGGCTGATGGTCGACCTCCACGAGCGCTGGCCCCAGTACGGCTTCGACCGCCACAAGGGCTATCCCACGGCCGCACATCTGGCCGCCCTGGAAGCGCACGGCCCCTGCCCCGCCCACCGCCGCAGTTTCCGCCCCGTGCACCAGGCCAGTCTTTTCTGAAGGAAACGGTCCGCGGCCTGCAGCGACGGAGCCGCGATTTGAATCGGGTCACATGGCTGGGCTATAGTCTTGGCGGGGACTGTAACCGCAAACCTAGAGAGGAGATTCCAGATGACCCGAACGATGCGAGCCACCGTGGCCCTGGTCGCGCTGCTTACATTCGGTTCCGTATGGAGCGCCACCGGCGTGGCCTTCGTACACGGAACCGGCAACCAGAGCGACGCATACAACGACTACTGGACCGGCGACATGGTCAACTCGGTCCGACAAGGCCTGCCTGACAGTTCGAACTACGTCGTCGTCAACTGCCAATTCGAAGAGTACATGTGGACGTCGGGAGCGGCCGGATGCCTGGCCGGGCAGCTCCACGACTTCATCACCAGCGAGGGCATCGACGACCTGGTCGTGATCACCCACTCCAACGGCGGCAACGTCATGCGCTGGATCCTGTCGAACCCGACCTGGGACAGCCGCTATCCGGACATCATCGACTCGATCCGCTGGGTCAACGCCGTCGCGCCGTCGAGCCTCGGCACGCCGCTGGCCGACGCGGTCATGCAGGGCAACGTGTTCGAGTCTTCGCTGGGCTGGCTGCTCGGCTACCAGAGCGACGCCGTTCGCATGCAGCAGGAAAGCTGGATGCAGAACTACAACGCCAACTGGCTGCTGGGTACCTCCGGTCGGCCCTCTCTGCCGGTCGGCTTCTGGAACGTGGTCGGCAGCGACGTCAGATCGGCCGTCTGGAGCGGCAACGCCTACTGCGGCGGTTACCAGTACCAGGTCGGCCTCGAAATCACGCAGAACTGGCTCGACAGCTGTTCGGACGGCTTTCTCGAGTGCAGCAGCCAGGACGGTGCCGGCAGCCTGTGGTTCTACGACACCTCGCGCACCAACAGCAGCCGCGTGCTCTCGCACCACCAGAGCCGTCGCGACTGCTTCGGTCTCGACAGCATTCTTCGCAACGATCTGTGAATCAACAGGGAGCCGACATGAACAAGTACATCAACAGGTACACGAGCATTTCCGCCCTCCTGCCGGCCGTTGCGCTAGCCGCCAGCGCCGCATTCGCCGCCGGCCCGGCCGAATGGGCAGCGCCGGACAGCAATGATCTTCGCATCGAAAGCCTGCCGGCCTCCACCCCGGCCGTTCCACCCAGTCGTCACAGCGAGGCAGAGCCGGTCAGCTACGCCTGGCCGCTGACCGTCGATCGCAGCGCGCCCGCAACGCAGGGTCCGGCCATGGAGAGCCGCCAGTACTGGGTCGATACGACGGGCCGCGGCCTCGAAAACGGCCTGAAGCTGCCGTTGAGTTCGCCCGGGGCCATCGTGCGTATCTCGGCCCTGCACGCCGACAGCGGCGTACTGCTCGACGCGCAAGGTCTGCAGGTCAACGTCGACGGGCAATCGCTGCCGGTCACGAGCGAGTCCGGTGGGCTGAAGCTGTTCACCGGCAGCGAGCTGCAGGCCCAGGGCATGTCGGTTCCGAGCGACAGCCTGGCCTTTCAGCTGCCCAAGCAGGGCCAACCGCGCAGCCTGCAGCTGCAGCTGGCCGGCACGCCCGCCGAACAGCCGCTGGTGGTTCACGTGTTCGAGCCCGAAAGCCCGTGGGTCGGCCGACTCTCGGCCGAGCACCACAATTTCCTTGCTGGTAGCGAGCTGAAGCTCGACGTCGGCCTGGCCGACGGCGACGAGCGATTCGCGCCGCAGTCTGTCCAGGCCGTTCTGGTCAGCCCGGATGCCGCCAATGACTGGCCGCTGGAAATCGCCGACGACGGCTTCACGCTCAAGGGCCATGCGCCGCAGGACCTGCCGGATGCCGGTGAAGGCCTGTACGAGGTGCACGCCTACCTCGAGGGTCGACAGGGCGATGCCGTGATCCGTCGCGACCTCAAGGTGGCGGTCAGCATCGCCGCACCGACCGCGCGCCTGACCAACAAGATCGACAGCAACGGCGAGACCGGCCTGAAGGTCGATCTCGGGGTCGAGGTGGCCGCGGCCGGTCGCTACCAGATCAGCGGGGAAGTCTGGGGCACGGACGGGGACGGCAGCCTCCAGCCGCTGGCGATGACACAGACCGCGGCCGTGCTCGAACCCGGCGAGGGCCGGCTCCG
>CAZSGS010000069.1:0-646 GCA_964606365.1 uncultured Wenzhouxiangella sp.
AATTCGCGCATGACCGCCGGAATGTCGTCTCTGGCGGCCAGGAAAAAGACCGTATCGTCGACCTCGATGACGGTATCGCCCTCGGGAATGATGGGCTCGTCGTTGCGGAAGATCGCCGCCACCCGCGCATCGACGCCGTTGGGCAGCTTCTCGCGCAGGGCGCGCAGTTCGTGGCCGACCAGGGGACCGTCGTGAAAGGCGCGCGTGCCGACCAGCTGGGCCCGGCCGTCGGCGAAATCGAGCACCTGCAGGGCGCCGGGATAGTCGATCAGGCGCTGGATGTGGTCGGTGACCAGCCCCTCGGGACTGATGAGCACATCGATCGGGGTGTTCTCGCGATTGAACAGTTCCGGGTGCGCGAGATAGTCCGCGGCGCGCACGCGGGCCACCTTGGTGGGCGTGTTGAACAGCGAATAGGCCACCTGGCAGGCCACCATGTTGGTTTCGTCTGAGTTGGTCAGGGCGATCAGCAGGTCGGCATCCTCGATGCCCGCGCGGATCAGGGTTTCGGGATGCGCGCCGTGGCCGAGCACCGTCCGGATATCGAGCTTTTCCTGCAGTTCACGCAGGCGATCGGAGTCGGTGTCGACGACGGTAATATCGAAGTTTTCGGCCGACAGGCTGCGGGCCATGCCGGTTCCCACCT
>CAZSGS010000069.1:656-10174 GCA_964606365.1 uncultured Wenzhouxiangella sp.
GATCTGCATGATTCGACTCCCCTCGGAACGCCCGCCTCAGAACTGCTTGGGATCGACGCCGAGCTGTTTGAGCTTGCGGTAGAGATGCGTGCGTTCCATCTCGACAAGTTCCGCGAGTTTGCCGACGCTGCCCTCGACCGACTGCAGCTTGAAGGTCAGGTACTGGCGTTCGAATTCCTCGCGCGCTTCCCTCAGCGGCATGTTGAACAGCGCCGGCATCTTGCGATCGCCGACGGTCTCGCCGGTATCGGACTGCGCGAGCGCCTCCTCGACCTCGGCCACGGTCACCTCCTCGCCGCCGCCGAGGATCAGCAGGCGCTGGACCAGGTTTCTGAGTTCGCGCAGGTTGCCCGGCCAGTGATACTGGCGCAGCCGGTTCTGCACGGCCACCGGAAAATGCCGGTAGGGCGTGCCGTCGCGGCCCGGGTAGTACTCCGCGTAGAAACGCACGAGGTCGGGGACGTCCTCCTGGCGATCGCGCAGCGGCGGAACCTCCAGCGGCAGCACGTTGAGCTGATAGAAGAGGGATTCGTCGAAACGCCCCTCCCGCACCAGCTTCTCCAGCGGCTGGCTGGTGCCGGCAATCAATCGCAGATCGAGCTCGTGACTGTCGGTCTGCTCGGGGTCGATGCGCCCCGACTCGATCACTTTCAGCAGCGCTGTCTGGGCACCGCGGTCCAGGCGCGACACATCGTCGACGAACAGCACGCCGCCCTGCGCTTCGGCCAGCAGGCCCTCGGCGCGGGCGTCGCCGATCAGCATGTTGCGAAAGGACGTACCGTCGATGCGCGTGGCGGCGCTCACGAAAGGCCCGTCGCTGCGCGCCGAGTGCGCGTGAATCCAGCGCGCGGCCTCCTGTTTGCCCACCCCGGCCTCGCCCGCGATCAGGACCGTCGCCTCGTGCTGGGCGACGCGCTCGAGCCGCTGGCGCAGCTGCTGCACCACCGCCGAACGTCCGATCGGTTCGAGCACCGCCGGCTGGCTGCGCTTGAGGCCCTCGTTCTCGCGCCGGAGCCTGCCGGCTTCGAGCGCGTTCTCGATCGTGACCATCAGCCGCGCCATCGATACCGGCTTCTCGACGAAGTCGAACGCGCCCAGGCGGGTCGCCTCCACGGCCGTTTCCACCGAACCGTGGCCGGAAATCATCACCACGGGGCATTTGAGCACATCGGCATCGCGCCATTCACGCAGCAGGCTGATACCGTCGGTATCGGGCATCCAGACATCGAGCAGAATCAGATCGGGCATGGCTTCGCGCAGCCGCTCGCGCGCCTGGGCCGCATCGCCGGCCAGCGTGATCTCGTGACCCTCGTCACCGAGAATCTCGCCGATCATCTCGCGGATATCGGGTTCGTCGTCGACGATCAGGATGCGTGCGCTGCTCATTCGGTTATTGTCGCACCGATTCGGTTGATAGAGGATACGCCGGCGGGCATGCGCTCACCCGGCGGGAAGCCAGATGCGCACCTCGGCACCCCCGCCTTCGATGTTGGCCACCTCGATGCTGCCGCCGTGGTCCTCGACGATGCGTCGCACGATGGGGAGGCCGAGGCCCGAGCCGCGGGGCTTGGTCGTGACGTAGGGTTCAAAAATGCGCGACAGCACGTCCGGCGAAAAGCCCGGACCGTCGTCGCACAGCACCAGCTCGACGCCGGCCTGGCCATCGCGCTCGCGCGGCGCGAGCGCCACGCGAATGTGCGGCTGGCCGTCGGGGTGGGCCTCCTGGGCGTTGCGCACGAGGTTGATCAGCAACTGCCGCAACTGGCCGGGATCGGCGACGACCGACAGCGCCGGCTCGGGTGCCGCGACATCGAATCGAATGGGCATATTGCCGCTGGCATAGAGGTCGACCACCTCGCCGACGATTCGCGCCGGATCGACCCGCTCGGCCTTCAATCGGGCCGGCCGGGCGTAGTCCCCGAAGCTGTCGACCAGGCGCCGCAGGGCGTCGACCTGGGCGCGAATGGTCGTGGTCGCGCGCGCAAGCAGGTCGCGCTGCGGTGCCTCGAGCACGGGCTCGAGCTTCCAGGCCAGGCGCTCGGCAGCCAGCTGAATGGGCGTGAGCGGGTTCTTGACCTCGTGCGCCAGGCGCCGGGCCACCTCGGCCCAGGCCGCCTCGCGCTGGGCCTGGTCGAGCACCGTCACGTCGTCGAACACCACGACATGTCCGCCGGTCTCGGCCGGCAGGTCGGATCCCCTGCAGACGAGCACCAGCGGCTGTTCGGCCGAGCCCAGCTTGATTTCCTGGCGCCAATCGGCGCCCGGAGCGGCATGACGCTCGACGATCAGGTCGACCAGCGGCACGAGTTCGGGGTGCTGCTCGGCCAGGCCGGCCAGGCTCAAGCCGTTGTCGATGTCGGGGTCGAGACCGAGAATGCGCGAGGCGGAATCGTTGAAGGCACTGATGCGGTCGTCGCCATCGATCGCCAGCACACCCGCCGAGAGCCGACCGAGCACGATCTCCAGGTAGCGGCGCTGGGCTTCGAGCTGCCGTCGGCTGCTGGCCAGCTCGCGCGTCATCGTGTTGAACGAGCGCACGAGGAAGCCCAGCTCGTCGCGGCTGGCCACCTCCAGATCGTGCGGGAAGCGGCCCGCGGCGAGCTCCTCGGTGGCCTGGGCCAGCTCGCGGATGGGCTGGGTCAGGCGCCGCGCGGCGTTGAAGGCCAGCAGCATGGCCAGCAAGACCGTCAGCAGCAGCACCAGCGACAGGATCAGCACCAGGCTTTGCTGCAGCCGCACGCGCAGGTAGGCGACATTCTGATAGCGATGGTAGGCGGACTCGATGCGACCGGCCAGCTCGCTGAACTCCGACGGCAGCGGGTAGATGGCGTGAAGGATCAGGGAATCGCCGCCGAGCGTCGGACTGCCCAGGCTGCGCAGCACCCGGATGAGAATGCCCTCCTCACCCGGCTCGGCGGCCGCGTACTCCTCGTCCTGCAGGGCCTGGCTGAGGGCGAAGTCGCCCGGGCGCTCGGACACGATCCGACCGGGATCGATGCTGGCGCTGACCGTCGCCGAGCCGGATGCATCGACCACCGCCAACTCGGTCGGTCCGGCGCTCGAGACCTGCCTGAGCAACTGGCGATAGAGACGGTCCTCGTCGCCGGTGTCGAGCTGCTCGGCCAGGCGCCGGATCTCGTCGCGCACATCGCGGGTTCTCAACTCCAGGAACATCTGCCCGAGTTCGATCGAATCGGCCAGGGCCTGCTCGGCGCGGGTATCCATCCACCCGTCGATGGTCTCGCTGAGGAACTGGATGGCGAACAGGTAGAGGATGACCACCGGCGGCAGGGTCAGCGCGACGAAGACCGCGACCAGCCGCGCCGTCAGTCTTGCGCCCGGCTCATCGGCCCGCAAGCGCCGCAACAGGCGCACGGCCCGGCCGACGATCACGCCCAGCAGCACCACGACGGCCACGCCGGTCAGGGCGAAAATCCACTGGGCCAGGCGGCCGAGCTGGGTGGCTTCCTGTTCGACCGTCGAGACCAGGTAGAGCGCGGCGAGCAATAGCATCAGCACCGCCGCGATGGGAATCGCGCGCAGCACCCGCAGTCGACCGCGCTTGCCGATCACTCGCCGGCTCCCGGCCCCGAACGCGCGCGCGCCGGCGGCGACAGCGCCTGCCAGCCGCTGTCGAGGTGCCATTGCGGCTCGAACCAGGTCGGCAGCCGCATCGGCGAGGGCAGCCGGGTTCGATCGAGCCGGATGCGGGCCCGGACGAGCGATACGGTGTCGTCGGGCGCCAGCGGAATATGCCAGCTGCGCCGGTCGCGCAGGGCGCGCACGAGCATGTTCAGGCGCGGAAACGTGGCGCGCGTGTCGTTGTGAAGATCATCGAGCTCGTAGTGGCTGCTGAGCGGAAGATAGCTGATCCGGAAGCGGTGACGCCGACGCTCATCGACACCGGGAAGCCACACCTGGCCCGAGGAAGCGCGCAGCGCCACCAGGAAGGTCACGCTCACGCCCCGCTCGAGCGCCTCGATCATGGCCGGGCTGGGATCGAGCTCGACGCCGGCGACGAAATCCAGCCCACCGTCGGTCCGCACCAGCTCGGGCCGGACGAAAGCGACGCGCCAGTCAGCCTCCTGCTCGCTGCGGCAACCGGCGAGCGACAAGGTAATAAAAACCATCGCAGCCATGCTCGCCAGGCAGAATCTGGCGGCCAGGCCGCGCTGGCCGACCGGGCAAGTCGGAGTTGTCCATCCCACGGGCATCTGCATGGCGCTCCATAAAGGCACGGGCCTGTTCGTCGTTTTCGACCCTCAGCAGCGAACAGGTCGCGTAGACAAGGATACCGTCCGGCTCGAGCAGCGGCCACAGGGCATCGAGAATCGAGCGCTGGATCGCGGCCAGCCGCTCGATGTCGCCGGCCCGGCGCAGCCAGCGGATGTCCGGGTGGCGTCGAATGACGCCGGTGGCCGAACAGGGCGCGTCGACCAGGATTCGATCGAAACGCCGGCCGTCCCACCAGTCTTCGGGCCGCGCGGCATCGCCGGCGACCACGCGTGCCGCCAGCCCCAGGCGCTCGAGACCGCTTTCGACCCGCGCCAGGCGGTCGGCATCCGAATCGAGGGCCGTCAACTCGACCGCCGAGCGTTCGAGCACGTGCGCGGACTTGCCGCCCGGCGCGCAGCAGGCGTCGAGCACGCGTTGCCCGTCGGCGAGATCGAGATACTCGACCGCCAGCTGGGCGGCCCCGTCCTGGATCGAGACCAGGCCATCGTCGAATCCCGGCAGGCGGCTGACGGCCATGCGCTCGTCCAGGACCAGGGCGTCGGGAAAACCCTCGAGAGAACGCGAGGCGATGCCGGCCTGCGCGAGCCTGTCGAGGTAGTCGTCGCGCGCGATGCGCCGTCGGTTCACGCGCAGCCAAAGCGGCGGCGGCCGGTTGCCCGCCGCGAGAATCCCCGGCGCGTCCTCGCCCCAATCGCGCCCGATCGCCTCGATCAGCCAGCCCGGATAACCGAACCGCACAACGGGCGAATCCGGCAGCCCGGCCGACAGGTCGGCGCGCCGCCGGATGAAATTGCGCAGCACGGCGTTGGCCAGGCCGGTCAGGCGCTGACCGCGCAGCGCACGGGCGGCGGCCACGGCGGCATGGACCACCGCATGATCGGGTTCACGGTCATCGCGCAGTTCGTGCAGGGCAACGGCCAGCAGGAAGTGGAGGCTGCGATTGCGCCCCCTCAGCGGCTTGTCGACCAGCCGCGAGATCAGCCAGTCGAGCGCCGGCCAGTCGCGCAGCACGCCGTGGCATAGCCGGCGCACGAGCGCGCGATCGCGCGAATGATCCAGCCCGGCGATCAGCGGCAGCAGGGCCGCATCGAGGGCGTGGCCGCCGTCGAGGACGTCCAGCAGCGCCCGTGCGGCTACCTGCCGCGGCAGGGCGCCGTCATCCGCCACGAGGCCACCGGACGGTCACGCCTTCATCCCCTGCCGCGCCGTGCGTTGAACCAGTCGCGCGCGGCCACCGGCTTGCGCCCGGGGCCTTGCAGTTCGCGAATCTCGAGTACGCCCCGGCCGCAGCCGACGGCGACGACTTCGGGTCCACGCTCGCCGAGCAGCTCACCGGGCGCTGCCCTCCCCTCGGCGGCGCGCGCGCTGTGGATGCGCCAGGTTTCGCCCTCGATTTCGCCGAAAGCCACCGGCCAGGGGTGATAGGCGCGCACCATGCGCGCCAGCTCATCGGCCGGGCGCTCCCAGTCCAGTCGTGCATCGGACTTGTCGATCAGGGGCGCGCGGGTGGCGCGCGCGTCGTCCTGGGGGCGGGCCGGCGGCAAGCTGCCGGCATCGAGCCGGGCGAGCGCATCGACGAGCACTTCGGCGGCCAGGTCGGCGAGCCGGTCATGCAGCTCCCCGGCGCGCTCGTCGGCCCCGATGCGCGTCGAGCGCTGCAGGATTACCGGCCCGGTATCCAGGCCCGCGTTCATCTTCATCAGGGAGATGCCGGTCTCGCAGTCGCCGGCCAGGATCGCCTGGTTGATCGGGCTGGCGCCGCGCCATCGCGGCAACAGGGAAGCGTGCAGGTTCCAGCAGCCCAGGCCCGGCAGATCGAGCACCGCGGGGGGCAGGAGCAGGCCGTAGGCGGCCGTCACGATCAGGTCGGGGCGAAACCCGGCCAGCACGGCCCGTGCCTCGGCAGGCCCGAGAGACGCCGGCTGAAGCACTTCCATGCCGGCGTCGACGGCGAGCTGCTTGATCGGTCCGGCCCGCAGTTTGCGGCCGCGGCCGGCCCCCCGGTCGGGCTGGGTCAGCACGGCCACCGGGCGCCAGGCGGCGCTGTCGATCAACGCCCTGAGCGCCGGTACCGCGAACGCCGGCGTGCCGGCAAAGACGATCCTCATCAGGCCGTGGCTTTCTCTCGACTGTTCTGCTGCTTGCGCAGCTTCTTGCCGATCATGCGGCGCTTGAGCGGCGAGAGATAGTCGATGAACATTTTGCCGTCGAGGTGGTCGATTTCGTGCTGGATGCAGACCGCCAGTAGACCGTCTGCATCCAGCTCGAAGGGCTTGCCGTCGCCGTCGAGGGCCCGCAGGCTGACCTTTTCGGCCCGCTGGACCTCGGCGTAGAACCCCGGCACGGACAGGCAGCCTTCCTCGTAGCTCTGGCTGCCGCTGCGATCGGTGATCTCGGGGTTGATGAACACCTGCGGTTCATCACGGTCTTCGCTGAGATCCATGACGACGACGCGAATGTCCTCGTCGACCTGGGTTGCGGCCAGGCCGATGCCGCGGGCCTCGTACATGGTCTCGAGCATGTCTTCGACCAGCTTCCGCTCACGCTCGCCGACGGTTTCAACCGGCCGGGCGACGCGGCGCAGGCGGGGGTCGGGGTATTCGAGAATCTTTAGTTTTGACATGAGAATTTAAGAAAACCACTTAAGGGTGCGTTTTGCAATGATAATGTTTATGATAGTCTGCGAAAAATCAAGCCTGTGGGCATTGCTGGAGGGAGTCGCTCCGTGAAACGTATATTAATTCTGACCGCCATTGTACTGGCGACGTTCACCGTACAGGCTCAGGACGTGGAATTGCGCGAGGATCATCCGCGTGAGTATGTCGTGCAAGAGGGGGACACGCTCTGGGAAATCGCCGAACGCTTTCTGACCCGGCCGTGGCAATGGCCGGCCATCTGGGACGCCAATCCGCAGATCGACAATCCGCACGAGATCTATCCCGGTGACGTGATTTCGCTGGTCTTCGTCGGTGGCGAACCCCGTCTGACGGTGGATGACTCGGTGAAACGGCTTTCGCCGGAGGTGCGACGCGAGTCGACCGAGGGGCCGATCTCCACCATTCCGCTCGACGCGGTCGAAGTCTTCCTCGACTCGCCCCGGATCGTCTCGACCGAGGAGTACCGGCAATTGCCGTACGTGGTTGCCAACAACGAGCAACGCACGCTGGCCGGCCCCGGAGATCGAACCTACGTTCGCGGTCTCGAAAACTTCGATGTCGGTGATGAAGTGGCGCTGGCTCGCGTCAATTACATGTTCGAGGATCGAAGCGCCAACCCCGACAGCGACCAGCGGATCAAGAAGAAACTGATCCGCACCGATGGAACGCAGGTGCGGTCGGATCTTCGTCCGGCGAGCGCGCTCTGGAAGGCGACCATCGGGCAGATCGACCGCTTCAACTACCCGGTTATCGGCTACGAGCTGTGGGAAACCGCTCGCGGCCGCGTGGCCAAGACCGGTGACCCGGCGATCGTCGAGATCGTCTCGGGCCGTCGCGAGACCATGGAAGGCGACCTCGTCGTGCCGATCGACGACCACGCCTACGACCCGACTTTCCATCCGCGGGCGATGGACGAGATCCCCGACGACGGCAGGGTTATCGCGATCACCGGCAGCAGCTACGGCGCCGGGCACTACCAGGTCGTGGCAATCAACCTGGGCACGGCCGACGGCATTGAGTCGGGCCACACCTTCTCGGCTTTTCGACCGGGCGAGTCGATCCGCGACGATCGCTACCCGCTGATGAGCCGCGCGGCCTTTCGGGAACCGGAGAAGCGCTACGTCGACCTGCCCGACGAATTCGCCGGTCGCATCATGGTGTTCCGCCCGTTCGAGCACGTGAGCTACGCGCTCGTTCTCGAAGGCAGCGCCAACACCATCCAGATCGACGATATTCTGGCGCACCCCGACCGCAGCCTCTGACCCGCGGGCCGTGCCCGAACCGGAGCAGGTCCGCGAGTGGCTCAGTCTCGTCCTCGTCGACGGGCTCGGTCCCAAACGAATCGCCGGGATGGAGGAACGCTTCTCCAGCCCGGTCGACTGGTTCAAGGCGGATGATCGGGAGCTGCGCGAAGCAGGCCTGTCCAGCCAGCACATCGAGCAGCTGCGCAAGCCCGACGAGAAAAAGCTCGAGCGCTGCCTCGACTGGCTTGGCGGCGAGCGCCGCTGGCTGATCACCCGCGACGATCCGCTCTACCCACCCCTGCTCAAGCGCATCCCCGACGCGCCTGCAGCGCTGTTCGTCGCCGGTGATCCGGAAAGCCTGGTGGCCCCGCAGGTGGCCATCGTGGGCAGCCGCAACGCCAGCGCGGGCGGACTCGATCACGCCCGCTCCTTTGCCGCCACCCTTGCGCGCGCCGGTTTCGTGATCACCAGCGGCCTGGCCGAAGGCGTCGACGGCATGTCACACGCCGGCTGCCTGGATGCCGGGGGCGCCACGATCGCCGTGGCGGGTACCGGGCTCGACCGGGTCTATCCGGCCCGGCATCGCGAACTGGCCCGCCGGATCGCCGGATCGGGCGCCCTGGTCAGCCAGTTTCCTCCGGGCATCGGACCGCTTCGGGGCAATTTCCCGGCCCGCAACCGCATCATTTCCGGCATGAGCCTGGGCGTACTGGTCGTGGAGGCCGGCATAAAGAGCGGGTCGCTGATCACCGCAAGGCTGGCGAACGAACAGGGCCGCGAGGTCTTCGCCATCCCCGGCTCGGTACACAACCCGCTCTCGCGCGGCTGCCACCGCCTCATCCGGGACGGGGCCAGGCTGGTCGAGACGGCCGACGAGATCGTCGAGGACCTTGCGCCGCTGGCCCACGAGCTGGCCGAAGCGATCGAAGCGCTTCTGGCGCCCAAACCACGGCGATCAGCGCCCGGCCTTGAGGAATCACCTTCTGCCCCGCATATGTCAGGAGATCCCGAATACGAGCGACTGCTCGAGGCCGTGGGATTCGACCCCACCCCGGTTGACCAGATCATAGAGCGTTCACAATTGACGCCGGCGGCGGTATCCTCGATGCTGCTGATGCTGGAACTCGACGGCAAGGTCAGCGCTCATGCCGGCGGACGCTACAGTCGTAATGCCTGAGGAAGGACCCGAATGGAGATGAAGGAAAACGTGCTCGACCTGCTGATGTACCTGTTCGAGAATTACATCTACGACGAACCGGAAGAGGAACCCGACCGCGAGTCGCTCAGCGACAGCCTCGAGGAAGCCGGTTTTTCCAGCGGGGAGATCGATCGGGCCTTCGCCTGGCTCGACGGGCTGGCCGCGCAGCGCAGGCTGCCGGAA
>CAZSGS010000070.1:0-10159 GCA_964606365.1 uncultured Wenzhouxiangella sp.
CTGCGACCGCATCGTGCCGGTCGACATCTACGTGCCCGGCTGCCCGCCGACCGCCGAAGCGCTCGTCTACGGCGTGCTGCAGCTCTACAAGAAGATCCGTCGCACCAATACCATCGCCCGATCATGACCCAGTATTCATCACGCAACCAGGCGCTGGCCCAGTCGCTGAGCGATATCCTGGGCGAGCGCATCGCCACGTTGAGCGAACACCGCGGCCAGTTGACCGTCGAGATTCCGCGCGACCACTGGCTCGATGCGGCCTGGCTGCTGCGTGACGAGCCCCAGCTGGCCTTCGAGCAGTTGCTCGACCTGTGTGGCGTCGACTACCTGGGCTACGGCGACGATGAGTGGGAGACCGCCGAAGCGACCGGACAGGGCTTCTCCAGGGCCGCCGACGAACTCGGGCCCGGGCGCTTTTCCTGGGAAGAGCGCCCCGAGGCGGGCGAAATCCAGAACCGGTTCGCTGCGGTCGTTCACCTGCTGTCGCTCAAGCACAACCGGCGGCTGCGCGTGCGGTGCTTCGCGCCGGACAACGACTTCCCCGTCCTGCCTTCGCTGATCGAGGTCTGGAATTCGGTCAACTGGTATGAACGCGAGGCGTTCGACCTCTACGGTATCGTTTTCGAGGGGCACCCGGATCTCAGGCGCATCATGACCGACTACGGCTTCATCGGCCATCCGTTCCGCAAGGATTTCCCGCTGATCGGCAATGTCACCGTCCGCTACGACGAGGACAAGGGCCGCGTCGTCTACGAGCCGGTCGAGATCGAGCCGCGCGTGACCGTGGCCCGCGTCGTGCGCCGCGACAGCCGCTACGTCGACGACAAGCTGGAAGGAACCGGCTCATGAGCGAGATTCGCAACTTCACCATGAACTTCGGGCCGCAGCATCCGGCGGCCCACGGCGTGCTGCGCCTGATTCTCGAACTGGATGGCGAGACGGTCGTGCGCGCCGATCCCCACGTCGGCCTGCTGCATCGCGCGACAGAGAAACTCGCCGAGTCCAAGCCCTTCAATCATTCGATCGGCTACATGGACCGCCTCGACTACGTGTCGATGATGTGCAACGAGCACGCCTACGTCATGGCGATCGAGAATCTGCTCAATATCGAGGCACCGGAGCGGGCCCTCTGGATCCGCACGATGTTCGACGAGATCACCCGAATCCTCAATCACCTGATGTGGATTGGCTCCAACGCGCTCGACCTCGGCGCCATGGCGGTGTTTCTCTACGCTTTTCGCGAGCGCGAGAACCTGATGGACGTCTACGAGACGGTATCGGGCACGCGCATGCACGCCACCTACTATCGCCCCGGCGGCGTCTATCGCGACCTGCCCGAGGAAATGCCCAAGGTGGCCGAGTCGCCGTGGCGCAAGGGCAAGGATCTCGCGCGCATGAACGAGTGGCGCGAAGGTTCGCTGCTCGACTTCATCGAGGCCTTCACCGACGATTTCTTCGACCGTGTCGATGACTATGAGACCCTGCTGACCGACAACCGGATCTGGAAGCAGCGAACGGTCGGTATCGGCTCGGTTTCCCCGGATCGTGCGCTGCAACTGGGCTTTACCGGCCCCATGCTCAGGGGGTGCGGGGTCGAGTGGGATCAGCGCAAGAAGCAGCCCTACGCCAAGTACCGGGAGGTCGATTTCGATATCCCGGTCGGCACCAACGGCGACTGCTACGACCGCTACCTGGTCCGCGTCGAGGAGATGCGCCAGTCGGCCGGGATCATCAAGCAGTGCATCGCCTGGCTGCGCGAGAATCCGGGCCCGGTCA
Source organism: uncultured Wenzhouxiangella sp. (assembly GCA_964606365.1). Taxonomy (GTDB): domain Bacteria; phylum Pseudomonadota; class Gammaproteobacteria; order Xanthomonadales; family Wenzhouxiangellaceae; genus Wenzhouxiangella. The sequence continues at coordinate 1,777 of CAZSGS010000070.1, forward strand.
TCGTACGCAACTTCAAGGTTGCGCCGCCGACGCGCGAAGAGATGAAGGACGACATGGAAGCGCTCATTCATCACTTCAAGCTGTTTACCGAGGGCTACTGCGTGCCCGAAGGCGAGACCTACGCCTCGGTCGAGGCGCCCAAGGGTGAATTCGGCTGCTATCTCATATCTGACGGGGCCAACAAGCCCTTCCGCGTGCACCTTCGCGCCCCGGGCTATGCGCACCTGTCGGCGATGCATGAAATGGCCCAGGGACACATGCTGGCCGATATCGCCGCGCTCATCGCGACGCAAGACATCGTATTCGGAGAGATCGATCGATGACGGATCAAGCCACCACCAGTCCGGTTGCCGGCAAGGCCGAGCTGCTCAGCGATGAGACGAAGCGGACCATCGACCATTGGCGCGCCAAGTTCCCCGAAGGGATCGAGGGGCGGCGCTCGGCCATCATTCAGTCCCTCGTCGCCGCCCAGCATCAGAACGGTGGCTGGGTCAGCCCGGACCTGATGGACGCCGTGGCCGATTATCTCGAAGTCCCGCCGGTATGGACCTACGAGATTGCCACCTTCTATTCCATGATCGAGACCGAGCCGGTCGGGCGCCACTCGATTTCGATCTGCACCAACATCTCGTGCATGCTTTGCGGCTCGGAGAAGATCGTCGAGCACGTCGAGAAGAAACTGGGTACACGCATCGGCGAGACCACGCCGGACGGGCGCATCTTCCTCAAGCGCGAGGAAGAGTGCCTGGCCGCCTGCGTCGGCGCCCCGATGATGATCGTCGACGGCCACTACCACGAGAATCTCACGCCCGAGAAGATCGACGAGATTCTGGATGGGTTGGAATGATGGCGGGCTTCGGTGCGACAACGCTAATCGGAGGGCTGAGTGCCATGGCCCCCGCCCTGGAATCGGGACTCGGGACTCGGGACTCGGGACTCGGGAGAACCACCCGAGTTCGAGCGAAGGGCCGAAGCGGCATCGATCGAAGCCACTGCGTCTCCAGATCGGTAGCAAACGTCAGTAGCGAGTCCCGAGTCCCGGGTCCCGAGTCCCGGATCAATCCGAAGTCGTATAGCTCCGAGAGGCCCGCCCCCACATCCGGAGGCACACCCAATGGCTGAACACAACATCTGCTTTACGCATCTTGACGAGGACAGCTGCTGGACGCTCGAGGCTTATCGCAAGCACGGCGGCTGGCAGGCCTGGGAGAAGATCCTCAAGGACAAGACGCCCCAGGACGACATCATCGAGACGGTCAAGAAGTCGTCCCTGCGCGGCCGCGGCGGTGCCGGTTTTCCAACCGGTCTCAAGTGGTCGTTCATGCCGCGCTCGGCGCCCGGGCAGAAGTACCTGGTGTGCAACTCCGACGAGTCCGAGCCGGGCACTTGCCACGACCGCGACATCCTGCGCTACAACCCGCATGCGCTGCTTGAGGGTATGGCCATCGCCGCCTACTCGATGGGGGCGACCGTGGCGTTCAACTACCTTCGGGGCGAGTTCCATCACGAACCTTTCGAACGCGTCGAGCAAGCGCTGAAGGAAGCTTACGAAGCGGGCTATCTCGGCCGTGATGTCCAGGGCTCGGGTATCGACATGGATATCCACAACGTACTCGGCGCCGGCGCCTATATCTGCGGCGAGGAGACCGCCCTGATGGAGTCGATCGAGGGCAAGAAGGGGCAGCCGCGCTTCAAGCCGCCCTTTCCCGCCAACTTCGGCGTCTACGGTCGGCCCACGACGATCAACAATACCGAGACGCTGGCCTCGGTTCCGGCCGTTCTACGCAACGGCGGGGACTGGTTCCTGGAACTGGGCAAGCCCAACAACGGTGGCTCGAAGATCTTTTCCGTCTCGGGTCACGTCAACAAGCCGGGCAACTACGAAGTTCCGCTCGGCACGCCGTTTTCCGAGCTCCTGGAGATGGCCGGCGGCGTGCGCGACGGCAACAGGCTCAAGGGCGTGATTCCCGGCGGGACATCCATGAAGGTGCTTCCGGCCGACACCATGATGGAATTGACCATGGACTATGACGCCCTTCAGAAGGCCGGTTCCGGACTGGGCTCGGGTGCGGTCATCGTCATGGACGACACCACCGACATGGTCGCCGCCTGTACGCGCATCGCGCGCTTCTACTACGCAGAATCCTGCGGCCAGTGCACGCCCTGCCGCGAGGGCACCGGCTGGATGTATCGCATGCTCAAGCGCATGATGGCCGGGCAGGGCAGAATGGAAGACATCGACACACTGGCTTCGGTGACGACGCAGATCGAGGGCCACACCATCTGCGCCTTCGGCGAAGCCGCTGCCTGGCCGGTGCAGGGCTTCCTCAAGCACTACCGCGAGGAGTTCGAGTACTACGTTGAGCATGGTAGATCCATGGTTGCCGACAGCGTTGGGGAGGCGGCATGAGATTCGTTCTGGAATCGGGACTCGGGACTCGGGACTCGGGACTCGCCAAAGAGCCGGGACTCGGGACTCGGGACTCGGGACTCGCCGAAAGGCCGGGACTCGGGACTCGGGACTCGGGACTCGAGGAATCCTTCCAACTCTGGAGAAAACCCCAGATCGGCATCGATCGAAGCCAATTCGCTCGCCGCTTGGAACGAACCGTCAGTAGCCAGTCCCGAGTCCCGGGTCCCGAGTCCCGGAGTCAATCGGGACCCCGAAACCAAACGGTGGCACAGAGTTAAGTTATGGCGACAGCATCAGACCAATCCACCGACACAGTGACCATCGAAGTCGACGGTCACGAGCTGACCGCCCACAAGGGCGAGATGATCATCCAGGTGACCGACCGGGCCGGGATCGATATCCCGCGCTTCTGCTATCACCACAAGCTGTCGATCGCGGCCAACTGCCGTATGTGTCTGGTCGATGTCGAGAAGGCGCCCAAGCCGCTCCCGGCCTGTGCCACGCCGGTGGCCGACGGGATGAAGGTGTTTACCGAATCGCGGCGCGCCGTCGACGCCCAGCGCGGCGTGATGGAATTTCTGCTGATCAACCACCCCCTGGATTGCCCGATCTGCGACCAGGGTGGCGAATGCGAGCTGCAGGACCTGGCCATGGGCTACGGCCGCTCGGTGTCGCGCTTTACCGAGCGCAAGCGCGTCGTGCGCGACAAGAATGTCGGCCCGCTCATCGAGACCGACATGACGCGCTGCATTCACTGCACGCGCTGCGTGCGTTTTCTCGAGGAGATTGCCGGCACCTGTGAACTCGGCGGCATGAACCGCGGGGAGCACCTCGAGATTGGCACCTTCATCGAACGCAACATCGAGTCCGAGCTGTCGGGCAACGTTATCGATCTGTGCCCGGTCGGCGCGCTGACCAACAAGCCCTTCCGCCACACGGCCCGGCCCTGGGAAATGCGCGCCCGGAAATCCATCGGCACGCACGACTGCCTGGGCTCGAACCTGTTCTACCACACGCGCGGGCCGAAGATCATGCGCGCCGTGCCGCGCGACAACGAGGCCGTCAACGAATGCTGGCTGGCCGATCGCGATCGTTACAGCCACTTTGGGCTGCGCGCCGATGACCGACTGAGCGCTCCGCAGGTCAAGGTCGACGGCGAATGGCGCCAGACGAGCTGGGAGGATGCCCTGAAGGCGGCATCGCGCGCGCTCAAGGGTGCGGTCGATACGCACGGCGGCAGCGAGCTGGGCGTGCTGGTTTCGCCGCGAGCGACCACCGAGGAACACTATCTCGCCGCTTCCATGGCGCGTGCCATGGGCAGCGAAAGCATCGACCATCGGCTTCGGATGCTCGACTTTTCGCATCCGCAGGCCGGGCGCGGTCATCTCGACGTGCCCACGGCGAAGATCGCCGAGTCCGATGCCGTCTTCCTGGTCGGCAGCAACATCCGGCACGAACAGCCGATCCTCGGACATCGAGTCCGCTCGGCCTGGCGCCTGGGCGGCGCGAAGATCGCCGACCTCAACAGCGTCGCCTGGGACTTCCACTTCGACCTTGCCGAGCGCCTGATCGTGCCGCCGCAGGCCATGGTCGACACCTTCGCCCGCGTGGCCAAGGCCGCCGCCGACCTGACCGGCAGGGACCTGCCGGAGGGCAAACTGGGCGAGTACATCGCCGAACGGCAGCCCGAACACGACGCCCGGCAGGTGGCCGGCATGCTCCAGGACGCCGAATCCGGCGTACTGCTGCTCGGCGACCAGGCGCTCAACCATCCCGAAGCCGGTTGGCTGCGCCGACTGGCCGAATGGCTGGCCGAAACGCTGGAAGTCGCGCTCGTGGTGCTGCCGGGGCCGGCCAACAGCAGCGGGGCCTGGCAGGCCGGAAGCCTGCCCGGCCCGGGCGGGCTCAACGCCCGCGACATGATCAACAAGGGCCGACAGGCCTATCTCCTGTGGGACGTCGAACCCGACTTCGACCTGGCCGACCCTGCTGCCGCCCGGCGCGCCCTGGCGGGCGCGGCTTCGGTCGTGGCGGTCACGACCTTCGACAACAGCGTGCTGCGTGAGACCGCCGACGTGCTGCTGCCGCTATCTCCGGTACCCGAGGTCGACGGCACCTGGATCAACGCCGACGGTCAGCGCGAATCGCTCAAGGCGGTCGGCCGAGCGCCCGAACAGTCCCGCGCAGGCTGGAAGATCCTGCGCATGCTGGGCGAACAGGTCGGCGCCGCAGGCTTCGACTTCGCCACGCTGGATGCCGTGACCGAGCGGGCGCTGGCCAACGAGGTCGGTGACCCGGCCCACGACGAGCCGGCCGAACCGATTCTCGCCGAAGGCGACACGCTGTGGCGAACGGGCGAGGTGCCGATCTACGCCGGCGACAACCTCGTGCGCCGCGCACCGGCCCTGCAGCAGACCACGCATGCCGCGGCCACGGTCTGCGCCGTGCACCCGGCCACCGCTCGTCGCCACGGACTCGAGGAAGCAAAGCGCGTCAAGGTCACGCAGGGCGAGGCCAGCGCCGAGCTCGACCTCGTGGTCGATGCGCGGGTGGCGCCGGGTGCGGTCGGTGTGCCGGTCGCCACCTGCCCGGTTTCCACGCTCGGTGCCGGCGGTGGCGCGATCAGCCTGGAGGTGCTCGCATGATGGAGCAGCTGCTGACCCTGCTGTGGACCATGACCAAGATCCTGATGATCATCCTGCCGGTGACCATCGGCGTGGCCTACTACACCTATTTCGAGCGAAAGGTGCTCGGCTACATGCACTCGCGCCGGGGGCCCAACCGCATCGGCCCGCTGGGTCTGCTGCAGCCCTTCGCCGACGTCTTCAAGATGCTGTTCAAGGAACTGATCGTTCCGACCAACGCCAGCAAGTTCCTGTTTCTGCTTGCGCCGCTGCTGTCGCTGGCGCCCGCACTGGCGGCCTGGGCGGTGGTGCCCTTCGACGACTGGCTGGTGCTTGCCGACATCGACGCCGGCCTGCTGCTGATCCTGGCGCTGACGTCGATGGGCGTGTACGGCATTCTGCTCGGCGGTTGGGCGTCGAACTCCAAGTACGCGCTGATCGGCGGCCTGCGCGCGGCCGCGCAGACGGTTTCGTACGAAATCGCCATGGGGTTCGCCCTGGTCGGCGTGATCGTGCTGGCCGGCACGCTCAACCTGACCGCGATCGTCGAGGCACAGTCGGGCAATATCTTCACCTGGTACTGGTTGCCGCTGCTGCCCCTGTTCGTGATCTATTTCGTCTCCGGTGTCGCCGAGACCAACCGAGCGCCCTTCGACGTGGCCGAGGGCGAGTCCGAAATCGTCGCCGGCTTCCACGTGGAGTATTCGGGCGCCGGTTTTGCGGTGTTCTTCCTGGCCGAGTACGCCAACATGATCCTGATCTCCGCGCTGGCATCGCTGCTGTTCATGGGCGGCTGGCTGTCGCCATTCGCCGGGATTCCCGTTGTCGGCGACACGATCCTGGGCGAGGGCGGCGTTCACTGGTTCCTGCTCAAGACGGTCGTTTTCTGCTTCCTGTTCCTGTGGTTCAGGGCCACTTTTCCGCGCTACCGCTATGACCAGATCATGCGCCTGGGCTGGAAGGTCTTCATCCCGATCACGATTGTCTGGATCATGGTCGCGGGCGTGTTTCGCGTAATGGGCTGGTTCGGAGGCTGATCGAGGTATTTACTAATGAGAATCTTAATCAGCAGACATTCAGCTTGTCTCTCAGCGTTCGTGGCAAGGCGTCGGTGCGCCGGTGTAGCCGGGCGCCTACATCAAGCGCCGACAACGAAGTCCACGGACGCTGAGAGGCAAGCCCTTCGGGAGATTCGGAGCCGGCCGTCGGCTGCGTTCCGCTCGCTTGATATAGTCCCGCTATGTCTGCACTCGCGCGCCTTGCCGGCGACCGGCTCCGAAACTCTGAATGTCTGCTGATTAAGGTTCTCATTAGTATGCAAGCTGTCACCCGATATCTTCGATCGCTGATGCTGCTGGAGCTGTTCCGCGGCATGGCGGTGACGTGGCGCTTCGGTACCGCGCCCAAGCCCACGCTCAATTACCCGGAAGAGAAGACACCCAAGTCGCCGCGGTATCGGGGGCTGCACGCGCTGCGCCGATACCCCAATGGCGAGGAGCGCTGCATCGCCTGCAAGCTGTGCGAAGCGGTGTGTCCGGCGCTGGCCATTACCATCGAGTCGCACAATCGCGAAGACAATACGCGGCGGACGACACGCTACGACATCGACCTGTTCAAGTGCATCTACTGCGGCTTCTGCGAAGAGTCCTGCCCGGTCGACTCCATCGTGCTGACCGATATCGGTGAGTACCATATGGAAGACAAGTCAGAACGCGTTGTCGACAAGCAGCAGCTGCTGGCGATCGGCGACCGGTTCGAAGACAGCATTGCCGCCAACCGTGCGCGCGACGCTCGCTACCGTTAGGGATCCGACTGGTATGCCAATCATCGAAATCGTCTTCTACCTGTTCAGCACCGTGCTGGTCCTCTCGGCGCTTAGCGTCATCACGGTGGGCAACCCGATTCATGCGGTGCTGTTCCTGATCCTCAGTTTCTTTTCGGCCGCCTGCATCTGGATTTTGCTGCAGGCCGAGTTCCTTGCCATCACCCTGGTCCTGGTTTACGTGGGCGCCGTAATGGTGCTCTTCCTCTTCGTCGTGATGATGCTCGACGTCAACGTTACATCGGTCAAGGAAGGTTTCGCCCGGTACATGCCGGCCGGGGTGCTCGTCGCCCTGGCCATGGCCGTCCAGCTGTTTCTCGTGATCTGGACGCGCGGCATGGAAACCGTCCCGCTGCCGATCGCCGAGGGCGAAGACTATAGCCATACCAGCGCGATCGGTGAATTGCTCTACACTGAGTATCTCTACGCCTTCGAGATCGCGGCGGTACTCTTGCTGGTCGCGATCATCGCCGCAATCTCCCTGACGCATCGTCGCCGACCGGAGACCAAGTACCAGGATCCGAGCCGCCAGGTGCGCGTCAAGCGCGACGAACGGCTGCGCGTGGTCAAGATGAAAAGCGAAGGAGGAGACGCCTGATGCTGACAATGGCGCACTTCATCACCCTTGGCGCGGTGCTGTTCTGCATCGCGCTGGCGGGCATTTTCCTCAACCGGAAGAACGTACTGATTCTTCTCATGTGCATCGAGTTGATGCTCCTGTCGGTGAACATGAACTTCATCGCCTTTTCGCGCTTTCTCGACGTGCTCGACGGGCAGGTATTCGTGTTCTTCATCCTGACCGTTGCCGCGGCCGAAGCTGCTATTGGCCTGGCGCTGCTGGTGGTGTTGTTCAGGAACCGGCGTTCGATCAGCGTCGAGGATATTTCAGACCTGAGGGGTTGATTCGGGAAAACCTATTTGTCCACAGATGAACACAGATGAACACAGATGGAAAAAAACAAGAAGGAAAAATTGAGAAGCGTTACGCAAATGAGTGCGTGCCGGGCGCTGACAGGTTGTTCTATTTTTGATCTTTATCTGTGTTGATCTGTGTTGATCTGTGTTCATCTGTGGACAATTTTTGAATTTAAATGGAATGACTCGTTGTGAGCATTGAAACCGTACTGTTGCTGATTCCGCTGCTGCCGCTGGTCGGTAGTGCCGTGGCCGGGTTGTTGCGTCACCAGGTGGGGCGAGCGGGTGCGCACTGGATTACCATCCTGGCGGTGGCCGGTTCGGCCGCGCTTTCGGCGTACGTGGCCTGGCAAGTGTTTTTCAATGGCTTGCCGACCATGGATTACACCGTCTACACCTGGGCGGTGACCGACGGTATCAAGTTCGAGGTCGGTTTCCTCGTCGACAGCCTCACCGCCCTGATGATGACGGTCGTGACCTTCGTGTCCCTGATGGTGCATATCTACACCATCGGTTACATGCACGACGATCCCGGCTACCAGCGCTTCTTCTCATACATCAACCTGTTCACCTTCGCCATGCTCATGCTGGTGATGGCCAACAACTTCC
>CAZSGS010000071.1:0-9967 GCA_964606365.1 uncultured Wenzhouxiangella sp.
CGCGGGCTTCTTTCCCCCGCAGGATGTGGCGGGTCCCGAGAAGAGCCAGTACATCGACAGCGGTCTGGCACTGGCCGACGGTCGCCTGGGCGCCATAACCCTCAACTACTTCGACATGACGACCCAGCAAGCGGCCGGGGCCGGGCTGACCGGCAACCTGTTCGGCTACATGTTGCCCGACCTGCTGGTGCCCACCGTGATCGCCCTGCATGAAGACGGCAACCCCGAAACGGAATCGGACGCGGTCGTTGCCTGGTGGGACGGCAGCACCTGGCGCTACGGGCAGGAGGGGGACCCGGACGCCGAGCCTCCGATTGCGCCCTTTTCTGAAGTTTCGCAAAGCCAGCTGCAGCAATGGGCTTCCCAACTGCTTGGCCAGAACATCCCCGGATTCCCTGACGAAGCGCGCTACGAAAGCTTGCTCAGCGACGATCTCAGCGGGTCCAACATGGATACTTACATCTATATCGGCGAACAGATCGTCGACGAGGCCACGGGTCAGCCGCGTTACGACAGCCTGACCCTGCGCCTGATTCCCACGTCCGTCAGCAGCCTGGGGCTGGGCGAAATTGCTGGCAGCGAAGACCCCGAATGGGTGCTGCCCGGCAACGAAGCGCCGTCCCTGGAAAGCTACATGCCCGAAACCGGAGTGCCGGTTGCCATCAACGACATTCAAGTTACCGATTTCAATCAGCCGGTCAACATTGCCATTCTCGCCAATGACCTGCTCGACGGCGAGCTGGTCGATCCTGACCCGGCTGTCTCTACGGTCTCGATCACCAGCCAGCCGGTCAACGGGACGGCAACGCTGGATCCGGCGGACAACACCGTGGACTATGTCCCGGATACGGATTTTTCGGGTGTGAACACGTTCACCTACACGCTGGAAATCGGCGGCGAGGTGTCGCAAGAAGCGACGGTGAGGGTCACGGTCAATCCCGAGCCGCAGCCGAATGCCCCGGTGGCCGAGAACGACTTCACGGTGACCTTCCGCGAGATTCCGGTCACCATCGACGTCCTGGCCAACGATACCTACCAGGGCGGTCCGATCCCCGAAGGCTCGAGCATCACCATTGTCGATGGCCCCCTTTCGGGTACGGCCTCGGTCGAAGGCGACGCCATCGTCTACACGCCGAGTGAAGGCTTCCTGGGTTTCGAACGATTCACCTATCGTGTGACCACCGAAGGAAACGATTCCAACCTGGCCCTCATCACGGTTCGTGTCGACGAGTGGCCCGAAGATCTCGACTTCATCTTCAGCGATCGTTTCGAGTTCATTACCGAGTGATTGAACGCAGCCTCCCGTCCTTGCCGGCGGGAGGTTTGCATATCCGGCCGCGGGAGTTACTGGCATGCGACTGATCAGGTTCATTGTGCTCTGCGCCCTTGTGCTTCCCGCCCCCGTGGCTCATGCCTGGTCCTACGGGGTGATCAACACCACCCAACGCCCCGGGGATTCGGGCAATGGCTGCGCCAGTTGCCACGGCTCGGCGCCCGGCGTCGTCGACGTGCGGGTAGAGGGCTCCAGCGCCGTGCTTCCGGGCGCCAGCGCTCGCTACGCCGTCATCATCGACGCAATCGGCAATGCAACGGCGCGGGGTGGCTTTACCGCAGCGATCACCAGGGATTCCGCAGGCCAGCCGGTCTTCACCAACGTGCCGGGCGAGCCGACGGCGACTGCCGACAGCGGCACGCAGATCGTCAATAACAACAGCAGTGTTCCCCTGCGCCTTCCCGACAACGGCCAGGTCACCTACTTGATCGATCTGTCGGTGCCTGCCGGCATCACCCTCGGAAACGAATACACGATTCACGCGGTCGGCGATGCCGGCCACGGCACCAACCAGGTAGGCTGGAGCTTCGCGTCCCCGGTTACCATTGCCATCGGGCCGCCAGCACCGGATGCCCTGAGCGCGGATCAGGAAAACGCCAGCACGACCGAAATTGCGCTGGCCTGGACTGGATCGAGCCAGGGTGAGCACTTTCGGGTTTTGCGCAAGACTGGCGGTTATGCCGAAAGTCCAGGCGACGCTTCGGCCGAGCTCGTCTACGAAGGACCGGATACCAGCGCCACTGCTATCGGCCTGACACCAGGTACGCAGTACTTTTTTTCTGCCTGGGGCAAGGTCCCGGACGAGGCGTTCTACTCCGGCGACTCGGCCCGTGCAGATGCCGCAAGCCTTCCGGATAACCCCGGTTCATTGACGATCCATCCGGTCTCGGGTAGCGAGATCGTGCTCGATTGGAGTGGAAACAGCAGCGCGTATCGCCTTTTGCGCAAGGTCGGCGAGTTCCCGTCTTCTCCAGACGATGGCGATGCGACGCTGGTCTTCGAAGGTGATGGCAGCACGGCCAACGATACCGGGCTGTCTCCCCATCTCGCATATCACTATCGCATCTGGAGCAAGGTCCCGGAACTGGACGTTTTCTCGGCGCAAAGCGCTCAAGCTGTCTGGATCGAAAGCATCCATCGCGATCGCTTCGAGACATGGCGCTGAAAGCCTGAATGGCCTTCCAGGCTCAGCAGGGTTGCACGCGGCTCTGACTATTCCCCCGCCGCCTTCTTCAGGGCACCATGGTCCTTGACGCGAATCGCCCGGTTTTCAACCGACAGAGTGCCTTGATCCTGTAGACGACCGAAAGCGCGCGAAAGCGTCTCTGGCGCCAGCCCGAGGAAACATGCAAGGTCACGGCGATTGAAAGGCAGCATCAGATCGGTGCAGCTTCGGCCCCGCAGAGTCTCGCTTCGAGAAAAGTCCATAAGAAACTCGGCCAGGCGCCGGTCGGCTGGATGACGATCGATGTAAAGCAGCCTGCTCTGCCGCAGCATTTCTTCGTGCATGCCTTCGACAAGGCCGGCTATGCCGGCGGCGCTCAGCATCGCGGACAAGGCGGAATGATCCAGCGCGATGGTTTCCACGCTCGTGATCTCCAGGGCCACCACGCTGCAGCCCGCGGGCTTGCCGATCAGTGCGTCGAAACCGATGGCATCCCCGGGTCCGTGCATTCCGAGGACCTGCTCCTCGCCGTCGCGATGCAGGCGATAGCTCTTGAGACGGCCGCTTCGAATCACGAAGGCCTCACAATGGAATTCGCCCGCCTGAAGCAGATGGTCGCCGGCCTGGAGAATGCGGCGCCCTGCTCTACTGCCCCATGTCCTCGCCTTGCGGAAAACCGATCGTCCCGCGGTGCCCCGTGCGTCTTCTTGCAGACTGCCCAATTGCCGGGCCATTCCTGCCTCCTCTCGAACCAAGACTGGATACTGCCAAATCAAACTCCGGCAGTCTGTACGCAATCGCACTGACGCCAGGTTTTAATCTAGCCGCTTCGAGCCGACCCGCCAATAAGGGGACCCCCTTATGAAAGTGCGGATCGGTCGGCTGGAGAAAGGGCTTCCTCGACGGCGCGCAGCCAGTCTCCGGGCGCGAAGGGTTGTTGAAGAACGTGCGCGGCGCATGGATTGCCGAACAGAAAGTCAGTGTCGAGGATGGCAACATCGTGCGTTACCGAGTAAATATGCGGGTCAGTTTCGTTCTTGAATAGAACGTACTCTGTGGCGCACATCGCCCCTGACGTTGAGGTCGCTCAATCGGATGGGCGGACATCGTGTCGGTAACATTCGCACGCGGCCGCTTCCAATCCCTTGCGGTCGATCAGCAGGATTTCACCCCTGCGGTATTGGATCAGCCCGAGGAGTTGCAAATGGGTGGCCGCGTTCGTTACACCACTGCGACGCACGCCAAGCAGCGTGGACAGCGTACTCTGGGTCAACAGGATCGGCATCTCGGGGTGCCGGTCGTGCACCTCCAGCAGGCATCGTGCGAGCCGAGCTTCCAGCACGTGAAAGCGAGCACACAGGACACCACGCGAGGCGACGGTAAATAATTTGGCAACATACTCGAATTGACTCTTCCGCCATGACTCGTTGGCAGCGGTTCGGAGGCAGAACTCGCCAACATCCATTCTGAGTGCCTGAAGCGTCTCCGGAACGTAGATATCGAGCAGGAAGGCCCTGCCGTCGAGCAGCGACTCCCAGCCGAGCACACCCTCCCTGCCGACAAACGCTACCTGAACGCTCGCGTCGCCGGCGTTGGGAACCATCAGCGAAGCATATCCGCTTAGCGGGAAGTACACCTCGCTGATCCGCTCGCCACCAACAGCGATATGCGTGTCGGAATCGAAGCGGGTCAGCTCACTGGCAGCGACGACCTGTGCAAGATCTCCCGAAGCCAGGTTTTCCAGCAAGTGATTTCCGACGGCGGACTCTGAAACCGGACTGCCGGGGTCGACCGTGGAGACACCGGCTGTCACCGGGGTCATTCCGGAAGGAGGCGACCCATCTCACGCTTGACCGTCGAGTAGCACTCGCAGCAAACGCGCTCCAATCCCGGCCGATCGCGCAAGGTGATGTGGCCGCGCCGGCACTCGATCAGGCCGAGCTTCTGAAGCCGACCGGCCGCCTCGGTAATACCCTCCCTCCGAACGCCGAGACTGTGGGCGATCTGTTCCTGGGTCAGCGCAACGTGATCCCGGGACAGGAGATCCGTGGTGAACAGGAGCCAGCGGGCCAGCTGCTGCTGGATCGTGTGATGACGGTTGCAGGTTGCCGACTGGCTAATCTGGGTCAGAAGTACTTGCGTGTAGCGAAAGAGCAACGTGCAGAACGCCGCACTCCTGGCAATCAACTCACGCAGCACGGATGCCTTGAGCCGATAGGCGCCTCCGGCCACCTGGACTTTCGTATAGGTGGGTGACGATTCGGTCTGCATGAAGATCGACAGGCCCACGAAGCCGTTGTTTCCGACGATGGCGATCTCGCAGCTGTGGCCGTCCTCGAGCAGCAAGACTACGGAGGCAATCGCATCCACCGGAAAGTAAGCGTACTTTTGCAGCACAAGCGTCTCCTGAACAATCTCTCCGCGCTGCCACTCGACCAGAGTCAGGTGCGGGAGGATATGCTGCATATCGTCCGGGCTCATACTGCGAAGAATCCTGTTCCGTTCGAAACCCCGGTCGCACAGGGCCGGAGCTCGAATGGCGGTTAAATTACTCAATGAAGGCCGGACTATCGATGTGTCCACGATTGCAGTTCCCCTGATGGTTGAGCTTGCTTTTCAGTGCGTTCCCTGCGCACAAGACGGCAGCGCACGATACTGGAACCCACCTCGCGCAGCGAACGCCAGCGCAGGAAGGACAAGTTTCGTATCGGCACGGTCTCCAGCCAGTCGATGGCAAGCGGGCTGGCTGCCACGAACTGCTCGAAGTCTGAAATGCGAATCTGGTTGAGGCCGCCTTCGACCTCGGAGAAACGGGTCGCCCCGTCGGAGCGGAACAGCGCGCGCCAACGAAGCAGGGCATCTTCCGTGAAGACGAGATGTGCCCAGGGAAAGATCGAGAACAGATGGCCGCCGTAGGGATGCAGCCAGGTCGGGCCGAAGGACACCAGCACTTCGCCATCGGGCCGGAGCAGCCCGCTCATGATTTCGAGGGCTCCGGCGGGATCGCTGAAATGCTCGAAGGCGTCAATGCTGATGATCACATCGGCGCGATCCTGAGTGTTCTCGGCGAAGTGACAGCGGTCGGAAACGCCGGATGCAGCGGCCCGGGAACGGGCTTTCTCCAGAAAACGCGGCTGTATATCGAGTCCGACGACGCGGCAGTCCGGAACGCCTCGAGCGATTGTGACTGCCTGAAGACCGTCTCCGCAACCAAAGTCGATTATCGTCTTTCCGCGCAGGCCATCTAGGAAATCGGCGCCGAAGCAACGGTCCAGTTTGTGGTCCTGGTCTGCTTCGGAGTTCCTGCCCCGCTCCGCCAAAGCAGGGGTGATTGTCCTGAGAATGCCATATCCCAGGCTGCCGCCAATGAATCCCATACTCGCCTTGCCCAGTGGGCGCTGAACCGATAGCGGGAAAATCCCGCACTCGCCGTCGGTGGCGAAAGATTAGAAGGTATCACGCCTCAGAACTGTGCGCTAGCACACACTTTGAGTTTTATTTTGTGATGGTTCGCAAACGCACAGAACGCGGCGCGGGCCCGGGCAAGGATAGCCGCCTGACCTATGTCTCCACTGGCAGGAGCGGCGCATGTTCAAGCTAACAGACTCTGACCACCCGGTATCCGGTTCACCCGCCGCTACCATCGCGTTCTCACCCGTCCTGGCCTCCCGTCGTCAGATGCGCCTGGGGCTGCTGGGACGCTGGCTACGCCAGCAAAGCCTGCACGCTTTCACGCTTTTGGCCGCCGCGGAGATCGTGCTACTACTGCTAGCGCCGATTCTGGCGGCGCATATCCGTTTCTACGGTAGTCCGGCCGACCTGTCGGCGGCCATGATGGAGATGCCGATAACCTGCACGGTTTTCGCAGCCGGAGTCTGGCTGACGATGGTCGCTCTCGGGTTATACCAGCGTCACAGCCGGGAGACATCCGGGGTGGCACTCGGAACCCTGACCCGACTGGTTCTGGCCATGGCCACGGTTTCCCTGGCGCTGATCGTGCTCTATTTCGCCTTCCCCTCGCTCGAAATGGGTCGCGGTTTATTCGCACTGTCGATCGCAATCTCCTTTACTTTGCTCCTTGTCTCGAGACTTGTATTCGCTCGTGTGACGAGTGGCAAGGGCCTGCGTCGACGCGTGCTGTTGCTCGGATCGGGCGACAGGGCGAGGTCCGTGCTCGCCGACACGTCGGAGAACGACCATTTCAACCGCATAAACTTCATCGGTTTCGTGTCTCCCGGTCAGGCCGCCAAGTCGTCCTGTCCTGCCGTGGAGAACGGTCCTTGTCTCGGGAGCTGCGAGTCGTTGCTCGACCTGGCCTTCGAGAACCGGGTCGACGATATCGTTCTCGCCACCGAAGATTTGCGCGGGTTCCTGTCCATGAACGAACTGATGAGCTGCAAGCTGGCCGGCATCAACGTGCTGCGGCTCGATACCTTCTACGAGCGGGAGATGGGCCGCGTAATGCTCGAAGGACTTCTGCCGTCGTGGTTCGTATTCACGAATCAGTTTCAGCGCTCGGTGACGCATCGCTTCAGCCGGCGCGCACTCGACTTGCTCGCAGCAGCCCTGATCCTTTCGCTCGCCTGGCCGATCATGCTGCTGGTTGCCCTGGCCATCTGGTTGGAGTCCGGTGGTCGCGGGGGCGTTCTGTATCGTCAGAAGCGCGTCGGCGAAGGCGACGGCGTTTTCACCCTGAACAAGTTTCGGAGCATGCGCACCGATGCCGAAAGCGACGGCGTGGCACGCTGGGCCAGCAGCGATGACGATCGGGTGACGCGAGTCGGACGAATCATCCGCAAGCTCCGTCTGGACGAGTTGCCACAGCTCTACAACGTTTTTCGCGGGGACATGAGCATGATTGGGCCCCGCCCGGAGCGGCCAGAAATCGTCGAACAACTCAAGGCCCGGATCCCCTACTACGGCCTGCGGCACAGCGTCGCCCCCGGCCTGACCGGCTGGGCGCAGCTGAGGTATCCATACGGTGCTTCGGTCGAGGACGCGGTGGAGAAACTTCGCTACGACTTGTACTACATCAAGGAACAGGGCCTTCTTTTCGATCTCCAGATTCTCCTGCAGACCGTCGAGGTGGTTCTCTTCCGAAGGGGCAGCCGATGAGCGTCCAGCCGCGCGTATCGGTCATCGTGCCGGTCCTCAACGGCGCTCGCTGGCTGCGTGAGGCACTGAACAGCATCCTGGACCAGACCATGAACGACCTCGAGATCATTGTCATCGACGATGGCTCGAGCGACGGCAGTCCGGACATTGCCCGGTCCATGTGCGAACAAGGTGAGCGCCGCGTTCGCGTATTCGAGTTCGATCACGGCGGCCTGGCGACCGCGCGCAATCGCGGCATGGAACGGGCCCTGGGCGACTACTACGCCCTGCTCGACTCGGACGATGCCTGGCTGCCCCACCATCTGGAAGCGGCCATGGCCGCATTCGACAACGACCCCGACCTGGGGCTGGTACACGCAAACATTCAGCGCGTCGACGAGCACGGCGCAGCAATCGGGGTTCCGAAACGCCATTGGGATACCGCCGAAGATGCCTTCGAGGCGATCGCGCTCAGGCACGAACACGTCTCTTGTCCGACCGCGGTCGTGGCACGTGAGGCCATCGAGGCGGTAGGCGGGTTCGACGAGCGCTTCAACGGGCTCGGTTGCGAAGACCGCGACCTGTGGCTTCGGGTCAGCGAGCGATTTCGGATTCGCTACCTCGACCATGTTGCAGCTCGCTACCGGGTGCACTCGAGCAGCATGAGTGTGAACCGCGAACGAATGGACCGCGCACGGCGACTGCTGATCTCCAAGCTCGGCGACTCGCGGCGCGGTCGGGCCCTGGTCGGGGCCATGGAGGCCATGCTCGAAAGCGACCTGGGCCTGGAGTACCTCGAGCGCGGGCGCTTCCCGGCGGCGTTGCGCCAGCAAGTCATCGCGCTGCGCCTCGATCCCGGGGCACGCGTAATCTGGAAACGCCTGGTGCGCGTGGCGGTCAGCGCCTGCTTCCCCGGTCGGGGGCTACAGCGTCGTCCGCAAGCGGCCGGAGGTGTCGAATGAAGCGCATCCCTGCCCTGCTGATCACCGGTGGCGCCGGCTATATCGGTTCGCACGTCGTCGCGCAGCTCGGTGAGCGTGGTGAACGCATCGTCGTGCTCGACAATCTGAGCACCGGCCATTCCCGCGCTGTGCTTCACGGTCGACTGGTCGTCGGCGACGTGGGCGATGCGCGACTTTTGAAGCTCCTGTTCCGGGAATACGAATTCGAAGCAGTACTTCACTTTGCCGCGCGCATCGTTGTTCCCGAATCGGTGGCGCGGCCGCTCGAGTACTACGACAGCAATACCGCTCGAGCGCGCACCTTGCTCGCAGCCTGCCTGGACAATGGTGTCAAATACTTTATTTTTTCGTCTACTGCTGCTGTCTACGGCGATCCGCCTGGAAGGCTGGCCAGCGAAGATACGCCATGCGCACCAATCAATCCCTACGGTCGCTCCAAGCTGATGACCGAGTGGATGCTGCAGGATGCGGGCAATGCCTCGGCGATGCGCTACGTAATCCTGCGCTACTTCAATGTTGCCGGCTGCGACAGCGCCGGACGAATCGGCCAGGACACGCCCGACGCGACGCACCTGATAAAGGTCGCCTGTCAACACGCAACCGGACAACGCCCGCACCTGAACCTCTACGGCACCGACTACGCGACGCCCGACGGCACGTGCATTCGTGACTACATTCACGTCGAAGACCTGGCTGGCGCGCATCTGCAAGCACTCTCCTATTTACGCGGCAACAATGAATCACTGGTCGCCAACTGCGGGTACGGGCATGGATACAGCGTACGCGAAGTGCTCGACACGGTTCAGCGAATCAGTGGCCAGCTGCTCGACGTACGCGAAAGCGAACGTCGCCCTGGCGACATGGCCATGGTCGTGGCCGATAACTCGAGGATTCGAAGCCGCCTGGAGTGGGAGCCCACGCGAGACGACATCAACCTGATCGTTCGTTCAGCGCTGAACTGGGAGCGCCACACGGCGTCCGCCAGGCTGGCGTTGGCGGCTGTCGCGGGCACACGAGAAGTCCTTCAATAGGCGTGATGAAACGGTAGTCATTCTGACGTTTGCGACAGGGGCAGCTGCAAGTTCGACCACGTGGCGCTACGCTTGAACTAACCCTGGACATGGGGATCGTAGTGCCCGCCGCTTCTTGATACGCCAGCCAACGCATCGAGTGCACATCGGCCAGGAGCTGGAGGCAAGGAAACCGTCTTGCGGCCCGCTGCTTCGGACCGGCTTCCGGCTCCTGACCAATGCGCAAGAATCGGATCCGGAAACCGTTTCAAAGTGCGCATTGATATTGTGCGGTTTACCACATTGGGTAGGCTCTCACGCTTTCACGGGAGCCGCGTGAATATGCTCTCCCAAGTCCCTCATTTTATTAACATCCAGGCCATGGCAATTCAACACGGCCGTT
>CAZSGS010000072.1:0-3350 GCA_964606365.1 uncultured Wenzhouxiangella sp.
CCGTCGGCGGCAACATCGCCACGAATGCCGGCGGCCACCTGACGATCCGCTACGGCAACATGCGACAGCGGGTGCTGGGCCTGGAGGTCGTGCTCGCCGACGGTCGTATCCTCGACGGGCTCAAGGGGCTGAGAAAGGACAACAGCGGCTACGATCTCAACCAGCTGTTCATCGGCAGCGAAGGCACGCTGGGTATCGTTACCGCCGCTTCGCTCCAGCTGGTCTCGCTGCCCAGGCAGAGCATGACGGCCCTGATCGGGGCGGCCGACCTCCCGGCCACGCTGACGCTGCTGCGACTGCTTCGGCGCCATCTCGGCGAGACGGTTTCGGCGCTCGAGTTGATGCCGCGCCTGGCCATGGACTACGCACTCGACTACCTCCCCGACGCGCGCGATCCGCTGGTGCGCGAGCATCCCTGGTACCTGCTGCTCCAGGCCGACACGGCGGTGGCCGGCGACTG
Organism: uncultured Wenzhouxiangella sp.; assembly: GCA_964606365.1. Classification (GTDB taxonomy): domain Bacteria; phylum Pseudomonadota; class Gammaproteobacteria; order Xanthomonadales; family Wenzhouxiangellaceae; genus Wenzhouxiangella. The sequence continues at coordinate 461 of CAZSGS010000072.1, forward strand.
GCTGCAGGCGGCCTGCGTCGAGGCACTCGAGCGTGCCCAGGACGAGGGCGTGGCCGCCGACGCCGTGGTGGCCGGTAACGACACACAATCGCGGGCCCTGTGGCGCCTGCGCGAGGCGATCTCGCCGGCGCAGAAGGTCGGCGGGGTCAGCCTCAAGCACGATATCTCGGTGCCGGTGGCGGCCATCCCCCAATTCGTCGAAGAGACCTGTGCCGCCCTGGCCGAGCGCGTGCCGGGCATCCGGCCCTGCGTGTTCGGGCACGTCGGCGACGGCAACCTGCACTTCAACCTCAGCCAGCCCGAAGGCATGGCGCCCGAAGCGTTCCGCGCCCTGGAGGGTGAGTGCAATCGCATCGTGTTCGACGCGGTGATGCGCCACCGCGGCTCGATCGCGGCCGAGCACGGCATCGGGCAGCTGCGCGCCGATGAACTCGCCCGCCGCGGCGACCCCGTGCGGCTCGAGCTCATGCGCCGGCTCAAGCGGGCGTTCGACCCCGATGGCCTGCTCAATCCCGGCAAGATCCTGGCCGAAGGCGGTCACGGGGCAACCCCGTGCGGGTGATCGTCATCGGCGCCGGCGTTGTCGGCGCCACCACCGCCCTGGCGCTGGTCGAGCGCGGCCTGGATGTGACCCTGATCGACAAACGCGAACGGGTGGCGGACGACACCAGTCACGCCAACGGCGGCGGCGTCACGCCGCTGCATTCCGAACCCTGGAACGGGCCCGGACTGTTCGGCAGCCTGTTCGAGTGTATCGGTCGGCAGGATGCGCCGTGGCGGCTGCCACCGCAGATGCTGCCGAAGCTGGGCGGCTGGGGCGCCCGCTTCCTCGCCAACGCGCGCCGGGCGCGCTTCATGGCCAACGCGAGCGCCAACATCCGCCTGGGCCTGCATTCGCTCGAGCGGCTGCGCGACTGGCGAAGCCGGTACGACTTCGACTACGCACAGACCACGGCCGGCTCCATGCAGCTGTACTTTTCCCGTGACGCGCTCGAGCGCGCCCTGGCCCTGCGGCGGGAGTTGATCGCCGGCCTGGGCGAGGTCGAACCGCTCGATCCCGGGGCCGTGATCGAACGCGAACCGGCGCTGGCCCCGGTGGCCGATCGCCTCGTCGGCGGCCTGTTCTATCCAACCCATGAATCGGGCGATGCCGCCCGCTTTGCCTGCTGCGCGGCCGACGAGGCTGTACGTCAGGGGGCAAGGCTGCGGCTGGGCGAGTCGGTCTGTCGGCTGGTCTGTGACAACGGACGATTGACGGCCGTCGAGACGGATCGCGAAACGATCGACGCCGATGCCTGTGTGGTCGCTGCCGGGCCCCGGGTGCCGGAACTGCTTCGGCCGCTCGGTTTCCGCGTTCCGATCGAGCCGGTACGCGGCTACTCGGCCAGCTTCGAGCTACCCGACCCCGACGCCTTGCCCAAGCTGCCCCTGCTCGACACGGCCCATCGCTTCGTGACCCTTCGCCTCGGCGAGCGAGGCCTGAGAATCGCCGGCCTGGCCGACTTTGCCGGCCACCGTCGCGCCATCCCGCCGGCGCGAATGGATGTCCTGCTGGCCAGTGCGTGCGCGCTGCTGCCGCACCTGGCCGGGCAACTCACCCCGGCCGCCGGGCGGCTGTGGTCGGGACTGCGGCCGGTTACGCCCGACGGGCGTCCGCTTCTGGGCGAAACCGCTGTCGGTGGCGTCTATCTCAATGCCGGGCACGGCCCCATGGGCTGGACCATGGCCTGTGCTTCGGCGGAACTTGTGGCCGACCAGTTGACCGGCTGCACATCGGCGATCGATCCGGCGCCATACGGGGCGATGCGCTCGATTCGCTGACTCACGGGTGAAACGCGTCAGACGGAAAGTGGCAATCGCCCCGGGTCCGTTGGATCCTTGCAATCCCCGGGTTGGGAGCCCGGCCACGGATTGCCCAGGATGTCCAGCAGCAACAGGCCCGAGAATGAATTCGTCATTGGCCAGTTCACGGTCCTGCTGTCGCGATTGCGCGCCGGTGAGCATGAAGCATTCGATCGGCTGTTCTCGCTGGCCTGTCGTCAACTGCATCGTAGGGCGCGCCCGCGCATGGTGGCGTCCGGGCCGCAGATGACCCTGGACATGACGGGCCTGCTGCGCCGACAGACCCGGTCAAGCGGGTCGCGCTGCAAAGCCTGGTGATCACAGGTGGCGGTGGATCCGGGCTTCTGTCCGGCGGCATGTTGATTCGCGGCAGGCCCAATCGGGTGGTGGTCGAGCGCACGCCGGTGGATGTCCTGGAGTTTGCCTCGTCGGCCCCCGGCCTGGGGTGCAAGCTGGGCCTGGACGCCACGCGCAGGCTACCGGGCGAAACGAACCGCGAGTGGCCGGCACCCATCGTTCCTTCCGCCGAGGTGGAGTGGCGGGTCGAAGCGCTGTATCCCCGCATCGTGCCCGGACGAGGAGATCCGTGATTCAGGGCTCGGGATGGGCCTTGAGCATGAAGCCGTCGTTGCCGATCAGAACCAGTTCGCGTCCGCCGGGACCGGTCGTGACCCAGCCGCGGCCGGCGTAGGAGTCGATGGGGTAGTCCTCGTCCTCTTCCTCGGGTCGGTTGATGACGAAGTCGAGCAGCCCGACGCTGCCGTCATCGACATCGTCGATCCAGCCTGAGAAATGACATTCGCCCTGCGGTTCGTAAATCGGGTGCATATCGATGCAGGCGTGTCCGTCGCCATCGATGATCATCCGGGCCCGGGTCGCAAAGTACGGGTCACGCATCGGGATCTCCCAGCTCCCGGCCAGGCTTTCGGCATCCACGGGGGTGAGCAGCGTACGGCTGTCTTCGACTGGCCAGATCGTCAGCGTGCGCGTGCGGTTGTCGGTTTCCCAGGTCATCTCGGCGCCTGCTTCGTGGTCGAACCACTGCCCC
>CAZSGS010000072.1:3360-6580 GCA_964606365.1 uncultured Wenzhouxiangella sp.
CCCAGGAAGTCCCAGCTCTCGGGCTCGGCTGCGACGCGGGTCCATCGCGCCAGGCTCGCGGTTCCGGTGATCTGTCCGTCGCCCTCCATTGGCTGGGTGATGACCGTGTGGTGTGCGTGGGTCGCCATGGGTTGGCCACCGAAGAGGGGAATGGCCTTGTCCTCCACGCCCCAGAGCCGGCCTTCGAGGTCCAGGAAGCCGGTGAAGCCTTCCGGGCCCGAGGGGTCGCTGGAGACGATCTCGCCGCTGTAGCGGCCGAACTCCGCCGTTTCGACCGGCGGCAGGGTGCAGTCGGCCCCGGTGATGCCGGCCAGGCGGTGCAGCGGCATCGAGCCTTCGCCGTATTCAGGATCGCCGGCATCCCAGCTCAATTCGGCCCGGCTGCAGCTGGAGAACTCGACGTTCACCTCGCCCCAGACCGGAACCTGGTTGTCGGCCGGGTCGAATTCGCCAAAGCGCATGCCATGCGGTGCGTAGGCGTTGCCCTGGAAGCCGTGCCCGGACACCTCGCCCTCGACGACGAGCGTGAGCGGATTGCCTTCGGGGTCGTAGACGTGCCAGATCGCCTGGGCGAAATCCGGCCGGACCAGGAGCACCGTCAGGCCGTGGCCGGATTGGTCGGGGTTGTACCAGTGCCCGCTGATGCCGCCGGGCAGGGCGGCGGTTGCCGTTTGCGCGACGGCGATCAACAGCGTCGCGAACGCCAGGTTCCGGATCAAGGTGCTCATCGAGTACTCCTTCCGCCATGATGCCAACTTCCCCTTCCGGAGGATGTTATCCGAGTGACCGTCGGCGGCGCAACGGGCGTGCAGAGACCCGTTCGGCCGGAGGTTGTGTGCAGGCGCACACGCGGTTGCGACCTTCGTCCTTGGCCCGGTACATCGCGACGTCGGCGCGTCGGAAGAAGTCGGCCACATTTTCGCCTTCGGCCAGTTCCGCGACGCCGAGACTGATGGTGACCGGAACCTGCCGGCCGTCGCAGTCGATCGGCTCCTCCGAGATCGTGCGCCGAATCTTGTCCGCCACCTGCACGGCCTCGTCGCGATCGGTGTCGGGGAGCAGCAGCAGGAACTCCTCGCCGCCCCAGCGCACGGCGAGGTCCTCGCTGCGCAGGCTGCGGCGCATGCGCACGCCGACCGCGCGCAATACCGCGTCGCCCACGGCGTGTCCGAAGGCGTCGTTGACCCGTTTGAAGTGATCGAGATCGCCGATGACCACCGACAGCGGTCGGCCGTGGCGCCGGCTTCTCGAGATTTCCTCGGCCATGCGCCGTTCCAGGTCGCGTCGGTTGTGCAGGCCGGTCAGCGCGTCGGTGCGGGCCAGTCGCCGCAACTCGCGCTGCAGGGCGAACTGCTGGCGGCGTATCCGGAAGAACAACTCCGAGGCGATCATGGCGATGATGAGCATCATCACCGGATCGACCAGCTGTGTGGTGGTCTCCAGCAGGTCGGCGCCGCGCCATGCCAGCCACGCCAGGCTCCCGGCCAGCGGCAGGCCGAAATGGACAAGCACCTCCCGGCCGCCCCTGAGCGAGAGCAGCGAGACCGCGAAGGTGGTCATGATGATGCCGCGCGCCATGGGCTCAGGGTTGCCCTGATCATGGAGCATGTTGGTGGTGAACAGCCCGAACATCATGATCATGACGCTGGCCGCGATCAGGCGAAGCAGCAGCTTCGGTGCGCCGGACGCCGGCCGGAGCACGCATACCAGAAGGCTCCCCAGCGCCACCAGGATGACCGGCGCGCGCCACAGCGCGTGCAGCCAGAGCAGCTCGCCCGGCGTGCGGTCCTCGAAGATCTCGATCAGCTGGTAGAGGGGTACGACCAGCAGCGCCAGCGCGGCGGCCGCGCAGGTGGTCGAGCGCGCGACCATCCGGCTCGGGTCCTGTGCGCCGTCCGGTTCAGCCTCCGGCGCGTCGATGGGCTCGAAGCGAGCCATTGGCGGGTCCCCTTCACAGGCGTGAACAACCATCTTAGCGTGCTGCGCGGATGGTGGTGTTGGGCCGGCTCAATTCTGCACGCGGTTTGTGCGATCCTCGGGGCCGGAGAAAACGCGGAAGCAACGATGACGAAACGGGCAGTCCGCGGCAGTCGGGCGCTTTTCGAAGGGCTCGAGACCGACGTGTATGCCAATCATGCCTCGCTGTCGCCACCATCGGGGCCGGTGCGCGAGGCGGTGGCGGCCACCCTCGAGGGCTACGCTCGAAAGGGCATGGCCTGGTACGTCGAGGAGGTCGAGCGTCGTGATCGACTGAGGCGTCGGCTGGCCGGCCTGATCGGGGCGGTCGACGACAGCGTCGGCCTGGTCTCCAACACCTCCGCCGGCGTGCTCGACATCGCCCTGGGCCTGCACTGGCGTCGCGGCGACCGGGTGCTGCTGTTCGACGGCGAGTTCCCGACCAACGTCACGCCCTGGCAGCAGGCCGCCCGCCGGCACGGCCTGGAACTGGTCTGGATGACGGCCGACGACTTCCGCACGGATCGAGAAACGGCACTGGCGCGACTGGAGGCCGAACTGGTGCGCGGCATCCGCCTGGTGGCCGTCAGCGCCGTACAGTTCACGACCGGCCAGCGCATGCCGCTGGCCGAGATGGGCGAGCTGTGCCGGCGTCACGACGCCGAGCTGTTCGTCGACGCCATCCAGGCGGTCGGCATCGTGCCGCTGGATGTCGAGGCGATGGGTATCGACTACCTCGCCTGCGGCAGCCACAAGTGGCTGATGGCGCCGGAGGGGATCGGCTTCGTCTACGTGGCGCCGGAGCGCGCCGATGCGCTCGAGCCGAACATGGCCGGCTGGCTCAGCCACGAGGACGCCTTCGCCTTTCTCACCCGGGCGCCGGGCGAACTGCGCTACGACCGGCCGTTGCGCCGCGGTGCGCTGATGGCCGAGGCGGGCACGCCCAACACGCTCGGGGCGGCCGGGCTGGCGGCAAGTCTGGGTTTGATCGACGATATCGGCGTGGCGGCGATTCTCGAGCACGTCCAGGCCTGGCACGATGCGCTCGAGCCGGGACTGATCGAGCGCGGATTCGAGAGCGCGAGAACGGCCGACCGCGCCGGTCGCTCGGGCATCCTCAGCGTGCGCCCGCGCCAGCCGTCCACCGCGCCGGCCTGGGTGCAGGCGCTTGCCGGGCAGGGGGTGGCCTGCGCCAGCCCCGACGGCTGGCTGCGCTTCTCGCCGCACTGGCCCAATGCGCTCGACGAGCCGCCGCGCGTGCTCG
>CAZSGS010000072.1:6590-9942 GCA_964606365.1 uncultured Wenzhouxiangella sp.
GTCGTCGACACCGTCGAAGGTGAACGCCTTCGAGAAATACCCGGTGCTCGCGGCGATCGACGCCATTCACGCCCGGGGCGGTCCCGCGGCCTGACTGCCTCGGACTGCCCGAGCATGCCGGGTGGTCAGATGTCGAGCTTTTCGCGAACCGCGGCCTCCAGGCTGGTCAGGCCGTGTGCCTGGCCGATCTCGATGGCGGTGTGAGGGTCTTCTCCCTGGATCCAGGCTGCGCGCAGGGCGAACAGGGCGCCGATGCGATTGCCCGACGCGCAGTGCAGCAGGGCCGGCTCGTCGTCGATTTCGGCCAGTATTCGGTCGAAGGCCCGAACGGCTTCACGATCGAGGTCTTCGGGGCTGCCGATGGGCAATCGGTGGTAGGTCATGCCCAGCGCATCGACCAGCGCGTCCTGGTTCCACGCTTCGAACTCGCCGAGATCGCGGGCGTTGACCACGTGGCGCACGCCGGCTTCGTCGGCCGCGACCATTTCGTGGGGTGCGGGCTGGCCGCTGACCATGCGCTCGGTTTGCGGCCGGTGCGCGCCGTCGATCTCGGGCCAGTTCACGTTCTGCCGACTGCTCGCGCAGGCAGCGACAAGCAGTGCCGCAGCAAGCAGGGCCGGTATCGTCGTTCTAGTCGCGCTCATTGCCGGGTTTCTCCTGTGGCTTGTCGTCGGAATCCGCGTCCCTGTGCGGCCACTCCATGCCCAGCTTGTGGGCGCGGACCTTCCATTTCTCGCGCGCGGCGTGGCGCAGGTCTTCGACCGTGTCGCTCTCGTCGACGATCTCCATGCCGAGCAGGGTCTCGAGGACGTCCTCCATCGTGACCACGCCGGCCAGCCCGCCGTACTCGTCGACCGCCACGGCAAAGTGTTCCTGGCGCGCCAGCATCTGGCTGAACAGCTTCTGCAGCGATATGAACTCGGGCACGAACAGGACTTCTCGCTTGAGCTCGTCGAGCCTGGTGTCGCCACGACCCTGTGCCTGGGCGAGCATGATGTCGGTCTTGAGGACATAGCCGCGGATGTCCTCGTCGGACTCGCCGTAGACCGGGTAGCGCGAAAAGGGCATGGCCCTCGAGGCGTCCATGACTTCGCGCGCCGTCTGGTCGGTTCGCAGCATGATCACGGCCACGCGCGGGGTCATGATGTCTTCGACGCGGATGGCGCTGAAGCGGATCAGGTTGGTGAAAATGTTCGACTCTTCCTCCTCGAACACGCCCTCCCGCGTACCCGTCTGGGCCAGCACGCGAAACTCCTCGCGACTGACCGTCGGGGCAGACTTGTCGCGGGCCAGCCAGCGGGTAATCAGCTTCGACAGCTGGACCAGGGGCCAGGTCAGGTAGATCAGCACCAGGCAACTGGTGGCCGTGAATCCGGCGAGGGCCTTGGCATGGGTGGCGCCCAGGGTCTTGGGAATGATCTCGGACAAGACCAGGATCAGCAGCGTGACGACCGCCGACGTCACGCTGACCCAGGCCTGCCCGAAGACAGCCTGTGACTGGGCGCCGACACCGGCGGCGCCGAAGGTGTGGGCGAAGGTGTTGAGGCTGAGGATCGCCGACAGCGGCTGATCGATATCGTGCTTGAGCCGCCTCAGTCGTTTTCCGGTGCGACTGCCGCGTTCGTTGAGGACGGCGACATGCGCCGGGGTGATGCTCAAAAGGGCGGCTTCGAGGATCGAGCACAGAAAGGAAACGCCGATGGCGAGGAAGAGGTAGAAACCCAGTAAGGCCATGTCGTGTAGCTCGAAGAGACTGCCCGCAATTGTAACGGAAGGGGGTTCGCTGCACGTGTCAACGGCGCTGCAGGGCACGCGTCTTTCGGGCTTTCGACCCGCGGTACCATGGACGGAAGCCATCGATGGGGTGCGCATGGAAATCGAACAGATCGAGATTCGCGATCACCTTGGCCAGCGCGAACCGTTCAGCTTTCTGACCGCCGAGGAGCTTGACCGGGTGGCGCGGTCGGTCGAGGTGGCCTATTTTCGGGCCGGGTCGGACATCCTCGCGCTTGGCGATGAAATCCACCACCTGCACTACATCCGCAGCGGCTCGGTGGAGCTGTTTCGGCGCAGCGGCGAACTCTACAACCGGCTCGGCGAGGGCGACATCTTCGGCCAGCTCGGCCTGCTTTCGGGCCGTCATGCGCGCTTTCCCGCCCGCGCGCTCGAGGACACGCTGGTCTACTTCCTCCCCGCCGAGATATTCCGCGAGCTGTTCGACGCCAACCCCGCCTTCGCCGACTTCGTCGAGGTCGAAGACCGCACCCGCCTGCGGCAGGCCGCCGCGCAAAAGGGCGGTGAGAATCCCCTGCTGACGCTCACGGCCGGCAAGCTGGCCAGCCACTCGCCGGTCGCGGTGACGACTTCGACCAGCGTCGAGGCGGCGGCGCGCCTGATGACCGAAGAGCGCGTCACCTCGGTGCTGGTGATGGAAGACGAGCCGGAGAGTGAGGACGCCGCGGCGGCGCGCCTGGCCGGGATTCTGACCGACAGCGACCTGCGCCGACGCGTCATCGCGGAAGGGCGGCCGGTCAGTACGCCGGTCGGCGAGGTCATGTCCGGGGACGTGTCCTGCGTTCGCGACGACCAGTACCTGTTCGAGGCGCTGCTGTTGATGCTGCGCCAGAACGTGCACCATCTGCCGGTGTTGCGCCGCGGGCGGCCCGTCGGCGTGCTCGATCTGGCCGACATCATTCACCACGAGACCCAGAACAGCCTGTTCGTCGTGCGCAACATCTTTCACTGCAACTCGCACGAGGAACTCGAAGCCCTGCGGCCGGCGGTGGCGGCCAGCTTCATTCGCATGGTCGGCGAGGACGCCAACTCCCACATGATCGGAGCGTCGATGGCCACCATCGGCCGGACTTTCAAGCAGCGTCTGCTCGAACTCGGTGAGGAAAGGCTCGGCCCGCCCCCGGTGCCCTACTGTTTCCTGGCCCTGGGTTCGATGGCGCGTGACGACCAGTTCCTGTTTACCGACCAGGACAACGCCATGGTGCTCCACGACGACTTCGACCCGAAGCGCCACGATGAGTACTTTCGGGAACTGGCCCAGTACGTCAGCGATGGCCTGCACCGCGCCGGCTACGTCTATTGCACCGGCGACATCATGGCGACCAACACCAAGTGGCGCCAGCCGCTGTCGGTCTGGAAGAAGCGGTTCATGGAGTGGATCCACCGGCCCAACGCCGAGCGGCTGCTGCACAGCGCGATCTTCTTCGACCTCGACGGTGTGGCCGGGCAGACCAGCCTGGCCGAGACCCTAAAGGGGCTGATCGCGAAGGAAGCCAGCGCCGAGCCCAGCTTCCTGGGTTGTCTGGCGATCAACGCCAACAAGCGCACGCCGCCGCTG
>CAZSGS010000073.1:0-9922 GCA_964606365.1 uncultured Wenzhouxiangella sp.
CCAGCGTCCCGAACCAGATGAAGTGCCGCGCGCCCTTGCCCTTTTTATGCGGCCGAACGACACGCTCGTCCACGCGAAAGCCGGCTTCCTTCATGCGTTTGACGAACAAGCGGTCGGGCCCGGCCGACCAGACCGACAGCACGCCGCCGGGCCGCAGCGAGCGGGCGATGGCCGACAGGCCGGCGGCCGAGTAGATCCAGTCGTTCTCGCGCCGGATCAGCGCTTCGGGGCCGTTGTCGACATCCATCATGATCGCGTCGAAGCCGGACTCGGGCTTGCGGATCACATCACTCACGTCGCCGACGTAGACGGTGGTTCGCGGGTCGGACAGCGGATGCCCGGCCGGCTCGCCCATGAAGTCGCGGTTCCAGTCGACCACTTCGGGCACCAGCTCGGCCACCACCACTTCTGCGTCGGGCCCGGTTGCTTCCAGGGCCGAAGCCAGCGTGAAGCCCATGCCCAGCCCGCCGATCAGCAGGCGCGGTTTCCTTACGCCCTTGATGCGATCGCAGGTCAGCTCGGCCAGCGCCTTTTCCGAGCCGTTGACGCGGCTGTTCATCAGCTCGCCCCGGCCGGGAATGGTGATCGAAAACTTCACCTCGTGCCGGTAGAGCAGCATCTGCTTGTTCGTGTCCGGAATGGTGGCGGTGCCGAGTAGGACGGAGGGTTTCATGTCGGCCGTGAGCTGTCCTGGTTGCTTTGCGAAGAATAATGGCTATTGCCGCAGGGTCCGGACGGAACGACCCGCGGTGCGCGGATTATAGGCGCGACGAGTCATCCAAGTCGATTGTCCCGGCCCTCAGAGGGCAATCGGCGATCCGGTTGCGAACGGGTGGCCCGCTGCGTGTAACCTGTAGGCAGATTTGAGACTCGTTGATTGGCATGCCCCGATTCCCGAACATCGCCGAGTCCGCCCAGGGCGTGAAAGGCTCGGTCTACTCCGGCCTGAAGAAAAAGCCCGCATCCGGCAGCCCCCCGGTGCCGCTGCACATCGGCGACACGTGGATGGAACCCGCCGAAGGCTGCCGCATGCAGGACCTGACCGTCGAAGACCATCCGGGCATGCATCGCTACTCGCCCGTACCGGGTTTCCCGCAGCTGCGCGATCGCATCGCCGAAGTCCACGGCGAGCGCAGCGGCATCGCGACCGAACGCAGCCAGGTCGTGGTCACCGGCGGCGCCACGGCCGGCCTGGCCGCCGTGGTCGGGGCGCTGGTCTCACCCGGCGAGGAAGTGCTGCTGGTCGCCCCCTACTGGCCGCTGATCGCCGGCAGCGTGCGGGCCTTCGGCGCCACGCCGGTCGATGTGCCGATGATGACCGAGGTCCAGACCGCCGAAGAAGCCGTCGAGCGTCTGGAGCAACACCGAAGCGACAGGACCGTCGCCGTCTACTGGAACACCCCGCACAACCCGACCGGACGACTGGTGCCGCGCGAGTGGCTCGACGCCATGAGCGCGTGGGCGAGAAAACACGACCTGTGGATCTTCTCCGACGACGTCTACGAGGACTACGTCTTCGAGGGCGAGCACGCCTACACCCGCTCGATCTCGCCGGACAACACCATCTCGGTGCACAGCTTCTCGAAAGCCTACGGCATGGCCGGCAACCGCTGCGGCTACCTGGTCGGCCCCGACGAGGCGATCGATGCGGTCAAGCGCATCATGACCAACATCAACTACTCCGCCTGTTCGGCCTCGCAACTGGCGGCACTCAACGCCCTCAACGGCGCCGCCGACGACTGGGTAGCCAATGCACGAGACAAGTATGCTGAACTGGGCCGGGAAGCCGCCGAGGCCCTCGACCTCCCGGCACCCAGGGGCAGCACCTTCCTGTTCCCGGATGTCTCTGGCGCCCTTGATGAGCGCGGCCTGGACGGCTTCCTCGGCGACCTGGCCGAAGCCGGCGTCCTCGTCGCGCCGGGGCCGAGCTTCGGCCCGTACCTGCATCATGTACGCCTGTGCTTCACCGCCGCCCCACCCGACGAAATCCGCCGCGGCGTCGAGATCCTGGCACAGAAGCTACGCGCATGAATTTGTCATCCCGGCCAACGAGCCGGGATCCCGCACCCATCCGCCAGGCACGGCCCCAACCAACCGCACGACTACTGGAACGCCTGAACCCCGCTGGCGCGGACAAATCCCGCCGTGCTAGCCTCAAACCCGCTCCGACCTTGCCTGGGAAGCGGGGGAAAGCGCGCAATCCAATCCAGAGAATGCCATGGCAGAACATCGCATCTTCACCACACCGTTCGCGAAGGTCTACCCGATGTACGTCCAGAAGGCCGAGCGCAAGGGTCATACCAGGGCGGAGGTCGACCGCATCATCCTCTGGCTGACCGGCTACGACGAGGCCGGCCTGCAGCGGCAGATCGAAAGCGAGGTCGATCTCCAGACCTTCTTCGACCAGGCTCCGGCCATGCATCCCAACTGCGCCAGGATCAAGGGCGTGGTCTGCGGGGTGCGGGTGGAGGAAGTCGAGGACCCGCTGATGCAGAAGATCCGCTATCTGGACAAGCTCGTCGACGAACTGGCGCGCGGCAAGAAGATGGACAACATCTTGCGGCAATGACCGGCGTCGTCTCCCGGCGCCATGCCGCCTTGCTGCTACCCTGCGTGTGCCGGACTGGCTTCAGAGAGGTATCTCGACCTTTCTCCAGCAACTCGAGCTCGCCTTCGCTTGCGCGCTGGCGATCGACAACGACTGAGGTAGAGGAGGTTCTTGTTGTGGCGAAGGTAACCGGTATTGGCGGCGTCTTTTTCAAGAGCAGGACGGACAGCAAGAAGCTTGCAGCCTGGTACGAGGCGCACCTCGGGATGAAGCTGGAGGACTGGGGCGGCGCGATCCTCGATTGGCGCAACGACCAGGCCAACGACGGCGGACTGACCGTCTGGTGCCTGGCCGCACCCGACAGCGAGTGGTTCAGCCCCAGCGATTCGCCCATGATGATCAACTACCGGGTCGACGACCTCGACGAACTGCTCGAGCAGTTGCGCGCTGCCGGAGTGGAAATCGTCCAGGGCCCCGAGACGCACGAAAACGGAAAATTTGCCTGGATCATGGACCCGGAGAACAACAAGGTGGAGTTGTGGGAGCCGATGGCCCACCCCGACTAACCCCCTGTCGTCCAGTCCCTGGGCCGGCACCTCGTATCCCGCCAAATAGCCCCCTGTCTTCCCGGCCTTGAGCCGGGATCACCCACCCACCAGCCACGCACGGCCCCAACCAGCCGCACCCCCATTTGAAGGCAAGAATGTGGGCCAATCGCAATCAAATCCAGACGAATGCCCTTGGCGCTTTATGACACTAATACAGAAGCGAGCTGGTTGGGGAAGTCGGCGCAGAGATAGTGCTTCTGAAATCCAGCAAATCACTCCGCTCATACGTCGGCTAAGCTTACGTCGGTTGACTCGGGCGTTCGGCGACCTACCGAGAGGATTGGAAAATGAGCGAAATGATTATCTGGACGTATGACTGGGTGCCCGAAGTTCCTCGTGGATTTGTGCGGGACCTCAGGTTGCGGTGGGCGTGTGAGGAAGCAAACCTCACGTACGCCGTAGAAACGGTCCCGTTTGACGACCGTGAGATGAGCCACCTTGCTCGCCAGCCTTTTGGGCAGGTTCCGTTTCTGAGTCACGGGGAGATTCAGATATTTGAAAGTGGTGCGGGTCTTCTCCACATTGCCCGGAGATCCGAAACGCTGATGCCGCTTGATGCGGCTGGGCAGGCCCACACGCTGCAATGGGTCATCGCCGCACTCAACTCGATCGAGATGGTCAGTGTACCTTGGTGGTTCCTGACGATCTCCGGTAACGCCGACAATGAACTCGCAGGTTGGATGGGGAAACGCCTCGATCAACTCGAGGATGTTCTGAGCGAGCGGAATTGGCTGGTGGCGGACCGCTTCACGGTTGCGGACCTGCTGATGGCCGATGTGCTGCGTCTACCGAAGGTGCGCGCTTTCAGCAACCGCGCGGCTACGGAAGCCTACGTGGCACGCGTAACCGATCGGCCGGCGTTCAAGAAGGCTTACGCCGATCAGATGGCGCATTTCGAACTTGCCGATAGGGTGCGGGCGTAATCCTTGTGCCAGCCGCGCAACATTGACTTGCAACCTGCCAGCCGATCGTTGCGTTCGCGGCTGTTGGCTGAAGCTGACGTCAGTTCAGGGCCTGGCGTCTTGTATCAGCTCTTCCAGAACCACCGCCACATATCCCGATAGCTCGGCTCCTTGCCGTACATCATCATGCCAGCGGCAAAAATCTTGCCGGCCGCGCGGCGGAACAGCCATACGGTGGCCAGCAGCAGGGGCAGTGCCAGGGCGATTTCCCACCAGGCGACGTTGGTCATGACCATTCTCGCCGGGAGGACGGCGTAGCTGGTCAGGGGAAAGATGCCGAGGAACTGGATCAGGGCATTGTCGGGGCTGACCAGGGTGAAGAACGCCACGCCGACGGGAAGGACGGGCAGCATCATCCAGCCGGTCTTTTGCGAGGTGTTGGGGTCGTCGATGGTGGCGGCCACGCCGGCCAGGAAGGCGTTCCACATCAGGATCCCGAGCAGGGTAAGGACGACGAACAGCGCCAGCAGCAGCGGGTTGACCAGTTCGAGACCTGCGGCAAAGGGCGCGCCGAACCAGGTTAGGACGAACGCGCCGATCAGGCCGATGAGGGCGTAGTAGACGACGTAGACCAGGCCGATGCCGGTGATGCCCAGGATCTTGCCGTCGATCCAGGTCTGCGGCGAGATTGCCGAGACCACCTGTTCGGTGATGCGCTGCTGCTTTTCGGCGGTGATGGCGGTGAACTGGTAGGCGAAGCCCATGAACACCGCGACCAGCACCAGGCCGATGGCGATGCCGGCGACGATGCGGTCGGCGCGGCTGGTCTCGGGCTGGCTGCGAAACTCGGTGGCCAGTTCCAGTTCGCTGGTGAGCTGGCGGTAGGTCGCCTCGTCGATGTCGAGCCGGTTCAGCAGCAAGCCGGTGCGCTGGTCCTGCAGGAACTCCTGGAGCATCCAGCGCCATGGACGATCTCCCGCGGCGATCAACCGGGCCCGGTCGGCCGATTCGATCACCAGGATGCCACCGATTGCCTCCTCGTCGAGCAACTGCACCAGGGATTCGCGGTCGGTTTCGCGCCGGTCGAGGAAGTTCAGGCGCGGGCTCTGGAGGTCGGCCATCTCGAACGGGCCGGTTTCGGTCACGGCGATGTCGGGGACGCTGAGCGCGTCGCGCCCGAGGAAGGTGGCTACGGTGCCGCCCAGCACGCCGAAGATCAGCATCAGGATCGTGCCCTTGATCATGTCCCGGAGCTTGAAGAAGCGGTTGAACTCCCAGAGTGCGACCGTGCGCAACAGCAGCAGGCGCTCGTTCATGATTGGGTCTCCTCGAGGTTGCGCTCCGCGGTTCCGGGCCCGGATACGCTGAAGTTGCGGATGAAGATCTCGTGCAGGCTGGGCGTGACTGTGGTCAGGCCGGTCAGGCGCCCGGCGCGGGCGAGGTCGGCAAGGACGTCGCCGAGTTCGGCGTCGTCACGGAGTTGGACTTCGATGCGGCACTCGTCGACGGCCTCGACCGCCGCGATGCCGACTGATGTGCGCAGGTCCTCGATGGCGACTGGATCGGCGTAGTCGATGACCAGCCGGCTGGCCGATGCGGTGCTGGTTCGAATCTCCTCGAGCGTGCCGCACAGGCGCTGGCGGCCCTGGTGGATCAGCAGAATGCGGTCGGCGATCTGTTCGACGAGCTGGAGCTGGTGGGCGCTGAGCAGGATGGTCATGCCTTCATCGCGTAGCTCGCGGATCCAGGCGCACATGCGCTCCTGGTTGATCGGGTCCAGTCCCGAAAAGGGTTCGTCGAGGATCGCCAGGCGCGGCTGGTGAAGAATGGAGGCGATGAACTGGACTTTCTGCTGGTTGCCCTTCGACAGGCTCGAGACCTTGTCGTCGGCACGCTCGGCCAGCTCGACGCGTTCCAGCCAGGCCAGGGCGCGCTGGCGCGCCTGGCTGGCGGGGCAGCCGCGCAGCGCGGCCAGGTAGAGCAGGCTCTTGAGTACGGTCGAGTCCTGGTAGAGCCCGCGTTCCTCGGGCAGGTAACCCAGGCGGCGGCGGTCGAGGCGGCCGTTGTCGGTCAGCGCCGGCGCGAGTTCGATGCGCCCCTCGTCGGGCTCGATCAGCCCCATGATCATGCGTACGCTGGTGGTCTTGCCGGCACCGTTGGGCCCCAGCATGGCGAAGATCTCGCCGGCCTCGACCGAGAACGACAACGCGTCCACGGCCTTGACGTCGGCAAAGTCCTTGGTGACGGCATCGAAGCTGAGCACGTCATGTCCCTCGATTCAGGTGAAGTGGGGCAGCTTATGCCATCGGGGGCACACCGGCATGTGCCATTGGTCAGTCATGGTGACGCGGGGTATGGGTTCGGAAACCGGACTTCCCCCGGGATGCGACCGTGTCAGTATTCATTGCGACGTTTGGGCGCTGCCGCGCGTCTGCACAGAGACGTGCCCTTGGAGAAAAGAATCATGAAACCACGCTGCCTGTTTCTGCTGTCTGTCCTTTGCCTGTCGGTCGCGGCCGGCGCTGCCGAGCCCGACGCTCCTGAACGGGAACCGGACCTGGAGCGCCTCGACGCGCTGCTGTCGGGGCTCGAAAGCCAGGGTTTCTCCGGCGCTGTAACGGCCGGATTCGTGGACGGGCCCGGGCTCGTCGCCGCCTACGGCCTGGCGGACCGGGATGCCGGGCGGGCCTACCGGGCCGATACCGTGCAGACCATGGGATCGATCACCAAGCCGGTGACCGCCGCCGCCATCCTGCTGCTGGAAGGGCAGGACAAGCTGGCGGTGGACGACACCCTGGCCGATCACTTCGAGGACGTGCCGACCGACAAGCAGAGCATCACGCTGCACCAGCTCCTGACCCATTCGGCCGGATTTCCCGGCGGCATCGGGCCGGACAACGAACCGATCGGCGCCGAGGCGTTTCTCGAACGGGCCTTCGAGGCCGAGCTGGAGTTCGAGCCGGGCACCAGCTACGCCTATTCCAACGTGGGCTACTCGCTGCTGGGCATCCTGATCGAGCGCATCGGCGGCACCGGATACGAGGCCTTTGTTCGTGAGCGCTTGCTCGAGCCGCTGGGGATGAACACCACCGGCTATGTCCTGCCCGAATGGGATGAAAGCCGGCACGCGCTCGGCTACCGCGACGGCGAGCCCTGGGGCCAAGTGCTCGGGCGCGGCTGGCGCGAGGACGGGCCGGGCTGGCATCTGCGCGCCAACGGCGGCCTGCACACCACGGTCGAGGACATGCGTCGGTGGGTAGCGCTTTTGCGCGACGAAGGTCCCCTGGATGCCGAGGCCGTGGAGCGCTGGACCGAGGGCTACGTAGACGAAGGTGGCGGAGACTCGTTCTACGCCTACGGCTGGGCCGTCAGCGACAGCCCTATGGGCAAGCTGATCTCGCACAACGGCGGCAACGGCATTTTCTCGGCTGATTTCCTGTGGTTCCCCGAGCGAGACTTCTACCTCTATATCCAGGGCAACAGCGCCACGGTGCCCGCCGCCAGCCTGCGGCCGATGTTGCTGGCCGCGTTGCTGGATTCTGAGTTTCCGCTGCCGCCCGATATACAGGGCGACGGGGTTGCATCCCGCGCCAAGGGCCTGGCAGGTGAGTGGGCCGGCGAAGCGGGCCGACTGACGCTCAAGCCGGATGGTTCGCGTCTGATGGCCGAAGCGACGGGGCCGCAACTGCTGCGGGCATTGAACGACGTGCCGGACGAGCAGGCGGACTCTCTGGATCGCTTCGACCGCCGCACGCGCACCATCCTGGAGCGAATCGATGCCGGCAGCGACGAAGTGTTGAAAGGCCTTACGGACGAGGAAATGGCGGAGCGCAGCGAGCGGCTGATCGCGCTGTTCGGGCGTTTCCCCGATGACGCCGAAATCAAGCTGGCGGGCAGCCTGCCCGTCGAGCCGGGGAGTCGGTTTGCCGAATACGGTGTAGTCGGTTCCTACATCAGTATCACCGGCGACAACGGCACCCGGATCGCCACGGTGTTGTGGCAGGACGACGGCAACTACCGCGGCACGGCGCTCGGCCCGGCCAGCGATCTGCCGGGCATGATCCTGGTGCCCATCGAGTCCGGCGGCTTCCAGGGCGTCGAGCGCCAGCCGCCGTGGCGGCAGGTTTCAGTGAGTGTCGAGGGTGATTGCCTGGAGATCGCCGAGGTTCGTCTTTGCCGCGGCAAAGAGGGCTGAGAGCGGCAGCGTTGCGGATGCCTATTCCGCGGCCGCTTCTTGCGGTCGTCAGCGCCGCACGCCCTCGACCACGCGGTACTGGCGCGGCACCGTGATGCCCAGTTCATCGGCGAAGCCGTCATGGAAGGCCGTGAACTCGGCCTCGAAGCGCGAGCGCTGGTCTGCATCCAGTTTCTTGATGAGCGTGCGCACGGGACCATAGCCTTCCGAGAAGGTCCGCCAGGCAGCCGCGCCGTCGGGCTCGCGGTAGTACGAAGTGCCCTCCTCGAAGCGCAGTTCGAAATCGTCGGACAGCAGTTTCCGAAGACGCTCCGTATGGCCCCACTCGAAGGGCGACGGCGGGGGCTCGCCTTCCGGAGGCGGCATGTGCCCCTTGATGATCCGGAACATCTCGAAGACGCTGCTGTCCGGCGTCCACACCGCGAGCACCAGGCGGCCGCCAGGCCGGCAGACGCGGGCCAGTTCGGCGGCGGCGTCTTCGGGGCGCTGGGTGAACATGACGCCAAAGGTGGAGATCACGGCGTCGAAGGTGGCGTCCTCGAACAGCATGGCCTCGGCGTCACCTTCGATGAACGGGATCTCGAGTCCTCGCGCGGTGGCCAAGTCCCGGGCCGCGTCGAGCATCTTCGGGGCGAAATCCAGCCCCGTGACATCGAACCCGCGTTCAGCCAGGCGGCGGGCCGTCCAGCCGGTGCCCGTGGCGACGTCGAGGATGTGCATCTCCGGCGTGGGCTGTAGCCGGTTGATGGCGTGCTCGATGGCGTCGAGGATGCCCCGGCTGATTTCGTCGTAGGCAGCACCCGCACTCGACCACACCGCCGAAGGGCCGGCGTTGTGCGGGCGAATCGGGCTTGTCTGGGCTTCCTTTGCTATGCTCATGCAATGCCTCCTTGATGGTTGCTCAAGACACTGTCAAGTGTTCGGGCCCAGTATGGGAGGCCGGTCGCTACCCAACTAGTTCAGAAACTGAACCAGTCGCGACCATCGATCGTGTCCATCCCGGACCGGGTCTGTAGAGGGGAGCGATAGCATGACGAAACGCGACGGATACGGGCAGTTCTGTCCGGTTGCCAAGGCATCGGAAATTCTCACCACGCGCTGGACGCCGCTTATCCTGCGTGAAGTCGTGTGCGGTTCGTCGCGGTTCAACGAGATCCACCGCGGCGTGCCGCTGATGTCGCGCGCCCTGCTTTCCCGGCGGTTGCGGGAACTGATCGCCGCCGACGTGCTGCGTCAGGATCAGGAGGGCGCCTACCAGTTGACCGAGGCCGGTGCAGCCCTCCGCCCGATCATCATTGCCATGGGGGTATGGGGTCGCCATTGGCTGGAAAGCGCCGCGGACGGGCCGGACTGGGATGCGGGCCTGCTCATGTGGGACATGCGCCGACGCATCGATACCGATGCACTGCCCCCGGGACGAACGGTGCTGCAGTTCGACTACAGCGACGCCCCGACGGAGATGCGTTGCTGGTGGCTGCTTATCCAGGACGATGAAGTGGATCTGTGCCAGTCCGATCCCGGGTTCGAGGTGGATCTCTACATCGCCAGCACGGTTCGTCAGATGGGCCGCGTCTGGATCGGTCAACGCGCGCTCGCTGCGGCCCTGAAGAACGACGAAATCCGGGTGCATGGCCGTCTCGATCTCGAGCGCAGCATGCCGCGGTGGTTC
>CAZSGS010000074.1:0-9800 GCA_964606365.1 uncultured Wenzhouxiangella sp.
TTTTTCTTTATGAACCGGCCGATACGGCGAAAGGTCTTTCCGAAATGCCCGGCCGGACCTGCGCCATGGCATTGCCGCCCTCGGACCCGATCGCATCGACCTGTCGAACCAAGGGCAGCAGCATCTCGTCGACCCGGGTAAAGCGGTGATCGAAGCACGCGTACGACAGACTGATCGTCAGCGCCAGCTCGTCGCTATCCACTTCGTAGGCTTCATCGGTCAGGGCCGAGAACAGAGCGCGCACGGCGTCTTCGAACGCTTCGCCCGGAATCTCGGGAAGCACGACCAGCAAGCTGCTCCAATCGAAACGAATCGACTCGTGCTTGGCGTCGACGCTCTTCGCGATGCGCGCTTCCAGACGTGATAGAAGCGCAGACAGCCCGGTGAACCCCAGTTGATCGCGCAACGCGCATGCGCGATCGAAACGCAGCAGAACCAGGCCGCCGCGGCCCTTCGTGGCACCGGACTTCATCATTGCGGGCAATCGCTGAAGCAGCTTCTCCGGCGTCATGGCGCCCCCCTTTCGCGGTCGGAACAAGAACCTTACCCGATTCCTGCCGGGCAAGATCCTTCCTTCGAAAGTTTGCCACAACTCAGGCAGCGTGCAAAATCGGCCGCCGAGGCGCGCAGCGGCTGGTTCTAAACCGGGCCGGCAGGTCGCGAGGCGTCGTCGGAGAACAGGCGCTCGAGCAGGGCGGCGTGAAAGGTCGCCGGGTCGCCGCCGGCATACAAACCCAGCCGGCGCGCGCGGTCGAAAAAACCTTCCGCCGGCAGGCCCGGCCGGGCCCGGCTGGTCACCAGCGCGGCGCGAATCGGGCGGCCGGCCTCGGCGTCCTGCTTGAGCAGAAGTTCGATCAGGCGAGCCGTCTTGTGGATTCGCTTGGGAGACGGGATGGCGAGGGCGTCGGCCACTTCCAGGTAGGTCAGCGTGCGCCGCTGCACGCGCGCACGATCGAGCAGCGCGGCCAGACGTTCCAGGTAGAGATCACGCTCGTCAGCGGTCAGGCTGCCGGCCATCGGAACGCCTCAGGCCACGTCGGAATCGATGCCGCAGTTATTCTTCTCGAACACCCGGTCGGCGCGGTAGCTCGAGCGCACCAGCGGCCCGGAGACGACTTCCATGAAGCCCTTCTCCAGGCCGATCTCGCGCAGCTGGCGGAACTCATCGGGCGTCACGTAGCGATCGACGGGCAGGTGATTGACGGTCGGCCGCAGGTACTGGC
The DNA here is from genome assembly GCA_964606365.1 of uncultured Wenzhouxiangella sp. Taxonomy (GTDB): domain Bacteria; phylum Pseudomonadota; class Gammaproteobacteria; order Xanthomonadales; family Wenzhouxiangellaceae; genus Wenzhouxiangella. The sequence goes on from CAZSGS010000074.1 coordinate 1,224, forward strand.
CGAAGGTGACGATATCCACGCCGATGGCGCGCAGGTCGTCCATCGTCTCGAGAACCTCCCCGGTCGTCTCACCCAGGCCCAGCATCAGGCTGGTCTTGGTCAGCACCCCGGGATTGTGTCGCTTGGCGTGCTCGAGCACCTTGAGGGTCTGCTCGTAGCCGGCGCGGGGGTCACGCACGGGGTGCGTGAGGCGGCGCACGGTCTCGACGTTCTGGGCGAAGACCTCGAGACCGGAGTCGACCACGGTCTCGATATCGTTCAGGCGCCCCTGGAAATCCGGGGTGAGCGCCTCGACGGCCGTTTGCGGATTGACCTTCTTGATCTCGCGCACGCACTCGGCGTAGTGCCCCGCCCCGCCGTCGTCGAGATCGTCGCGGTCGACGGAGGTCAGCACTACGTACTTGAGATCCATGATTCGAACCGACTCGGCCGAATTCGCCGGCTCCTCGGCGTCGAGCCAGCCGCGCGGATTACCGGTATCGACCGAGCAGAAGCGACACGCGCGCGTGCACACATCGCCCATCAACATGATCGTGGCGACACCGGCACTCCAGCACTCGCCGATGTTCGGGCACTTGGACTCCTGGCACACGGTGGCCAGACGGTGCTCATTGACGTTGCGGCGCACCTCTTCGTATTTGCCGCCCTGCGGCAGCCTGGCACGCAGCCACGTAGGCTTGCGACCGATCGGCGCCGCCTCGGCGCCCGCCCGCGCCTTGATTCCGTCGCGAATGGCGGTAAAGCCCTGCGGCTTGCGAATCTTCTCGCCGCTCTTGACGGCGATCGGGATCTGTCTGGCTTCGGTCACGCCCTGCGCACTCCTGTCATTCTTTCCGGCAGCATTATCCCATTGATGGGGACGCCTTGCCATGAACTCGCCCGATTCCCGGCGGACGATCGAATCCCCGCTTCGGGCGCAGCCAATGCGGAATCGCGGCGCGGTCGGGCCAACTGGCCATGCTCGCCCGGCCCGGCCGGACAAGCGGCAGCAGCGGGCAGTCGGCATCGGCCGGCACGTGCGTGGCCGAAGCCGCCCAACCCCAGCGGCGCTTGTACGAGCGCGACAGTTCGTCGATGCACAGCGTGCTCATGCGGACACCTCCTTCGCCGGCGCGAGCGGTCTCAGCTGCACGACCAGGCGCAGTGGACCGCCCGCCGCCGGCGCATCGAACGGATAGCAGGTGATGAGGGTCATCGCTTCGCTAGGGCCGTGGAGATCGACGCCGGTCTTGCGCGAGTCGACCACGCGGATCGATTCGACCCGCCACCACCGGCGATCGCCGGCGGCATCGATCAATTCGAATCGGTCGCCGGATTCGACCGATCGCAGGAAGGAGAAATGCGTGTCGCGGTGGCCGGCGATGACCCGGTGCCCGCGCTCGCCCACCGCCGTGCCCGGCCCCCAGGCCATCACGGGCGTCTCCAGTCCTTCGAGCACCAGGTGGTCGATCGACAGGCGGGGCATGCGCAGCCGCGCGACCGGATGGCTGACCGCCCCCGGCCAGGGCTCGACCGCCGCCTCGTCGGCAAGCGTCTCCTGCCAGGCCCGTTCGAGCAGCCACTGGCCCAACCCGGCCTTGGCCTGGATCCAGCCGGCGGATGCCAGCTGCCAGACGGCCACGAGCAGCAGGAGACCGATCATCCAGCGGCGCATCAGGACGCTTCCCCGTCGCGATTGATGCGGCGCTGAAACAGCAGCAGAAGGACCAGCAGCAGGGCCACCGCGCCCCGCATCGCCGCCGAGAAGCTGCCGGAGTCGGTGGCGGGCATGGCCTGCAGGCTGCCGGCGCGGCCATGGGCCGGGCTGGTTTCGAGACCGAATCGCCTGAGCGCTTCGGCGCGGCTGCGCCGCGGCGTGCGGTCGACGGCCACCAGGCTGGTCTGGGAGCTGACCAACGAATAGTCCAGCGCGGTATCAAGCACCTCCGCTTCGATCATGGGGCGTTCCTCCGGCGGCACGATCCGGTTCTCCAGCGCTTCGATCCGCGAGCGCGCCCACTGACCGGCCACGCCCGGCGCGGGCTGGAAATCCTCCAGCGGCAGCACGCGTTCGAAATAGCGCCCGTTGCTGGTGCCGCGCACGATCACGTCCCCGCGCAATCGATCCGTGCGGGCGATGACGCTCAGCGGCTGGCCGACGTAGAGGTCGGGCAGGCTCTCCGGGTAGAACTCCACCGGATGCGGCCAGGCGACCTCGATGTCGTGGATGACCGGGCTCTCGAGCTGGAGCACCAGCTCGCTCATGCGCTCGGCGATCAGGGCCGTCTCGGCGACGGCGGTGTAGCTGCCGCGGCCGGCCGTTGCCAGCCGGCGCAGGAAGCTGCCGTTGACGCCGTGGCCGATGCCGACCGTGAACAGGCGGCTCTCGTCCAGGTCGACCCGGGCGCGCTCGAGCAGCTCCTGCTCGTTGCCCACCATGCCATCGGTGATGAAGACCACCTGCCGCAGGAAGTCGTCGGCCGGCGGCGCGGCCAGGGCCAGGGACAGCGGCGGCCCCATGTCCGTCCCGCCGCCGGCCGCCAGTCGATCGACCCATTGCGTCGCCTCGACATGGCGCTGCTCGTCAAAGTCGACGGGCTGCCGGTACAACGCGCGCGCCTCGTGATTGAACGCGATCACATTGAAGCGATCGCCGGGCTCGAGGCTGGCCAGGGCGTAGTGCAGCGACTCGCGCGCCTGCGCGATGGGCTCGTTCGACATGGAGCCGGAGCTGTCGATCACCAGGATGACCTCGCGCGGCGTTCGATCGGCCTCGAAGGCCTGCGGCGGCACCAGGGTGAGCATGACGTGTTCCTGCCCCTCGAAGGATTCGGCGAAGGCGGCGGTGACCGCCGCGCCGCTGTCTTCCGGCTCCCAGACCAGCTCGAAGTCTCGGCCCGACCAGTCCGCGCCGTCGGCCAGCGTGACCAGCCAGTCGCTGCCGAGGTCCTCGATCTCGACGGCGTGATGGGTCGACCGAATGTCGTCCAGGCGCAGGCCGGGGCGCAAGTCTACGGTGAGCTGCACCGGCCGTTGCGGCAGTCCACCGCCGGCGGCCGCCGCCACCCGCTCGCGCACGGACTGCTCGAGACCCCCGTGCGGGCGAAACCGCGGCGCGGCCGTGGTGGGAAACGCCAGCCGGAACTGGCCGTGCTCGTAGCGCACCGCCTGGGTGAATCCGATGCGGATCTCGACCATCTCGCCAGGCGGAATGTTGGCCACCGAGGTCGAGAACAGGTTGCCCTGGTCGCGTTCGACCAGGCCGGCGACCTGACCCTGATCGCGGGCCGCCTGGTAGGTGGCCCTGGCGGCCGACTTCTCCTGGATCTCACCCTCGATCAAGCGCTGCCCGAGACGGATCTGCAGCTGCTCGACGGCGGCCTGGTCCGGCAGCGGGAAACGGTAGCGGCCCTCGGCCCAGTCGCCGGTCTGGTTGAAGAACTGCTGGCGGACTTCCACCTGCGCCACGGTACCCGTGACCTGGATGTCCACTTCGGTCCCCAGGGCCAGCGCCTCCTGCCGCCCGCCGGCCTCCTGGCGCTCAAGCCAGAGCCCGGAGCCGGACTCGGCGGCCAGCGCCGGCCCGCACAGGATCACCAGGCAGAAAAGAAATGGACGCATCATCGCAACGGACTCCTTGTGTGTGATGCGTGCCATTTCAGCGCGCCGACATGGCGAGGAAGGTGTCCGGCGATGTCTGAATTCTGATCAGTTGTGGCAAACTTGTGGCAACCGCCCCGTCCAGGGCTGCCCGCTTCCGGAAATCCACGCGTGAAATGAGCCAGCGACTCATCGCCATCGTCGAGGACGAAGACAGCCTGCGCGAGAACTACCGCGAGGCCCTGGAGCGCTATGGCTTTGCAACCCGCGGATACGCGAGCCGCAGCGAGGCCGAATCGGCCCTGGCCGGCCCCCTGCCCGACCTGGTGATCATCGACGTCGGCCTCGGCGACGAACCCGAAGGCGGTTTCGAACTCTGTCGCCAGCTGCGCCAGCGCTCGGCCGGCGTGCCGATCATTTTTCTGACCGCTCGCGACAGCGATCTCGACGCCGTCTCGGGCCTGCGCCTCGGCGCCGACGACTACCTCACCAAGGACATTTCCAACCCGCACCTGCTGGCGCGCATTCTCGCGCTGTTCAGGCGCATCGAGGCCATGCGCGAGCGCGAACGGCGCGACGCGCCGTTGCGCGTGGGTTCGGTCGAACTCGAACCCGACACCATGCTGGTTCGCTGGCGACGGCAGGCCGTCGGCCTGACCGTCACCGAATTCTGGATGGTGCACTGCCTGCTCGAGCGGCCCGGCCATGTCAAGACCCGGGGCCGCCTGATGGAGGCGGCCAGCCTGCTGGTCGACGAGGCCACCGTGACCTCGCACATCAAGCGCATCCGGCGCAAGTTCGAGGCCCTCGACCCCGGCTTCGACCGGCTCGAAACCGTCCACGGCGCCGGCTACCGCTGGCAGGCGGACAGTCCGGGCGCGGCGTGAAGCTTGGCACCCGCCTGGCGCTGCTCTCCGCCCTGGTGCTGGCCCTGCCCCTGGCCGGCTGGCAGCTGGTGCGTTCGCTCGAGCAGTCCCTGCGCGACAGCTACCAGCAGACCCTCATCGACACCGCCCGCTCGGTTGCCGACGAACTCGCGACGCTACCCGTCGAGCTCCCGACCGCTCCGGGCTACTACGTGCACACCGCCGACAGCGAGATCGTCGTCGACGGCCATTCGAACGACTGGACGCCCTGGCTGGCGGAGGCCGAGGTCCTGCCCGCCCCTCGGGCGGACTCGGGCCGGGCCCGTGTGGTGCTGGCCGAACGCCGCGACCGGCTTCACGTTCTGGTCGAAGTCGACGACACCGGGCTCGACCTCACCCGACCCGGCGACGAAGCGGGCGATCGCGTCGAACTGGACGTGGTGGCGGCACAAGGCCGCGGCCAGGTGACCATCGCACCGGTCGCGCCGGGCTGGTTCTCGGCCCGCGGCGATGAAGACTGGCTGCGGGCACAGGCCGCATTGCAGCCGCGCGAATCGGGCTGGACCCTGGAGGTCGCTCTGCTCTCCCCGATCGAGCGGCCATCCGAGCTGGGCATCCGCATCATCGACGTCGACCGGACGGACGATGGGCGATCAACCACGGTGCATGCGACCGACCGGGCGAAAGCGCTGATCCGCCCCTCGCCCGTCCTCACCCAGCGACTCGCGGCCGTGCTGCCCGAGCGCACGCGCGGCTGGGCGACCAGCCCGGACGGCTGGATTCTGGCGCGTGCCGGCAAGACCCCGCCCCCGGTGGCAGACCAGCGCGCGGCGACCGGCTGGCTCCAGGCCACCTCGGCAGCGAGGTTGCTCGGCGTTCTGCCGGCGACGTCGCCCCGCCGCGACGACGCTCTCGATCGCCTCGACGACGGCGAGCTCGGGAACGAACCGACCGCCAACTGGTACCGGCATACCGCCGGCGATGGCTTCGTGGTCAGCGCCGGGGCGCCGATTGTGCGCGCCGGCGAGGTGGTCGGCCACGTTGTCGTCGAGCGCCCCGCCGACCGTTTCATGGCCAACGCGTATCGCTCGCTGCTGTGGTTGTTCGTGTCCGGGCTGGCCGGCATGCTGCTCGTCGCCGCGATTCTGATCGGCTTCGCCGCGCGCTTGTCGAATCGCATCCGACGACTGCGCGATGCGGCCGAGTCGGCCATCGGCGACGACGGCCGGATTCGGAACAACCTGCCGCCCCCGCGCGGCGGCGACGAGATCGCCGATCTCGGCCGCAGCCTCTCGGGCCTGGTCGAACGCCAGCGCCAGCACCAGGACTACCTGCGTACCCTGGCCAGCAAGCTCTCGCACGAACTGCGCACACCGCTGGCCATGATCCGCTCGTCGCTGGACAACCTGGCCGAGGTCGACGACGGCGCGTCGATGGAGCGTTACCGGCAGCGCGCCGAGGAAGGTTGCCTGCGCCTGCAGGGCATGTTCCAGGCCATGAGCCAGGCGGCCCGCATCGAGGAAAGCCTGGAAGATGAGCCCCTGGGGGAACTCGACCTGGGACAGCTCGTCGAGGGCTATGCCGCCGGCTGCCGCGAGACGTTCTCGCGACACCGTTTCAACGCGGTCGTGCCCGGCGGCGGCAACGCCCGCGTCGCCGGGTCCGCCGAGCAGCTGGCGCAATTGCTCGACAAGCTGGTGGAAAACGCCGTGGCATTCAGCCCGCCGGACAGCCGGATCACGCTGCGCGTGGTGCCCCAGGGATCGAGGATCTCACTGCAGGTCGACAACCCCGGCTCCCAACTGCCGGAAGGGCGCTCCGAACGCCTTTTCGAATCCATGGTCACCTCGAGAGGGGGCGGCGACGGCGCGCATCTCGGGCTCGGCCTGCACATCGTCCGGCTGATCGCGTCGCGCCACGGCGCTCGGGTGCGAGCCCTCGACCGCCCCGACGGCGTTCGATTCCAGATCGATTTCCCGAAATTCGACGCGTCGTCGAATCAGGAACTGCGATAACGGCGGTACAGGATATTGACCCGCCGGACGTACTCGCGCGTTTCCGCATAGGGTGGAACGCCGTCGTGACGTCGAACCGCGTTCTCGCCGGCATTGTAGGCGGCGATGATGCGTTCGAGATCACCGCCGAACTCCTCGTCCAGCCAGGCCAGGTAGGCCACGCCGGCGGTGATGTTGTCGAGCGGATCGAACGGGTTGGCCACGCCGAACCGCTGCTGGGTTGCGGGCATCAGCTGCATCAGTCCCTGCGCTCCCGCGTGCGAGACCGCTTTGGGCTCGAACCACGATTCGGCATGCATGATGGCCCGAACCAGGGCTGTCTCGACCCCGAAGATATCGCTGGCCGCCCGGATCTCGGCGTCGAAGGCGCGCGGCTGCAGCGGCGTTCGCTGCCAGTCGACGCCCTTGCGACAGGTGCCGTAGCAGCCCAGGTTGTGCACCCGGTAGCGCGTGCTGTCGGGCTTGCGGTCGGTATAGACCGTCACCCCGTTCTCGTCGGTATAGGTGTAGACCTGCGCCTCGGCATCCCAGGACGTCAGGGCCAGTGCCGCGAGCAGAAACGTGGTCTTGGTGAATCCCTTCATGGCTTTCGTCTTCTTGGTCTAGAACCCGCCGGTGACCGACAGGCCGCCGTCGGCGGTGAGCACCTGTCCCGACAACCAGCCGGAGTCTTCGCCGGCAAGAAAGGCGATGACTCGGCCGATGTCCTCGGGCTCGGCCAACCGTCTCAACGGCGTGGTCGTTTCAAAATACTTGACCATGCGCTCGTTTTCCAGCAGGGCCTGGGCGAAATCCGTCTTGACCAGGCCGGGCGCGACCGCGTTGACGCGAATCCCGTCGGGGCCGAACTCCAGAGCCAGGTTGCGCACCAGCTGGTTCTCGGCCGCCTTCGAAAGGCCGTAGGCGCCGATCAGCTTGTTCCCGAACTGGCCGGCGATCGAGGAAACCAGCACCACGGCACCGCTCCCGGCCTTCGCAAGCTGCGGGCGGCACAGGTGCGCCAACCGCAGGGACCCGAAGACGTTGTTGTGCATGATCACGTCGAATGCTTCCCGGTCGACGTTCTCGGAGGGCCCGTAGACCGGGTTGCTGGCGGCGTTCATGACGACCGCATCCAGGCGGCCGTAATGCGAAAGGGTCTTGTCGACCAGGGCCTGCAACATCTCCTCGCGACCGATATGGCAGGCCACGGCCAGGGCGTCGCCGCCATCGCCGCGGATGGCCTCGGCAACCGCCTCGCAGCTGTCCTGGTTGCGACTGGAAATGACCACGGACCAGCCGCGGCCGGCCAGCAGTTGGGCCGCGGCGCGGCCGATGCCCCGGCTCGAGCCGGTAATGATCGCGACCTTCGATTCGCTCATGCGTGTTCTTTCCCTCGGTGGTGATGGATCAGGCCAGCGTACGCAGGCCGCCGGCTTCGAGGTGGCGCGTACAGTTGTAGCGCTCGATTCGCCAGGCTCCCTCGACGAGCGTCAGCTCGCTGACCGAGGCATTGTACAGTTTCACGGCCAGATCGCGCTGCCAGGCCAGCTCCCGGCGACCGAGCACGGCCAGCAGGGTGGCGATCACGCCGGCCGAGGTCACGACCACCACGCTGCGCCCCGCGCCCAGCGCCGCTTCCCACCGCGAGCGCGCGCGCAGCACGCGTTCGCGGAAGGTCTCCCAGCTGCCGACCGCCGGATCGACCAGGCCGTCGCTCTGCCAGGCGGCCATGACCTGCGGAAACCAGGCCAGCAGCCGGTCGAGATGGGTCACGGGGTCGATCAAGTGGTGGCGGGGCGGTACGGTCAGCCCGAGCCGTTCGGCCTGCCGCACGGCCGCTCGAACCAGGCCGTAGGTCGAGAACTCGTTGAGATCCTCGGTGCGTGTCACGGCCGCCTCGTTTTCGGCCGCCAGCGGCGCGAGCGTCTCGCGGTGCCTGCGCAGGGTTCCCGACCACAGTTCCGACCCGCCGGGCACCCGGCCGGCCAGGCGCTCGGCAACGCGTCGGGCCTGGGCATGGCCGCACTCGGACAGGCGATCGTAATCCCTGCTGCCCAGGCTGGCCTGGCCGTGGCGCACCAGGATCAGCCGGGGTCGAGAATCCGCGTCAGGAGACCGCGCAGCTGCCGCCATTC
>CAZSGS010000075.1:0-9466 GCA_964606365.1 uncultured Wenzhouxiangella sp.
ACGAAACAAAGAACGTCGGGTTCTGGTTCAACTACGGCAATCCTTCGACCGGCACGTTGGCGACAAGCATCAACGGCAATCCCGTCGGGACAACGTCACCCGGCACCGACTTGCCGATCACCTTCGACGGCAATGGCGTGGGCACCTTCAGTCTTGAATATCCCGACGTGGGTGAAGTGGAACTCAACGCCCGCTATCAAGGCAGCGGCGACGAGGCGGGCCTGGTGATGCTCGGCGACAATCGCTTCATAAGCCGCCCGGCAGCTTTTGAACTGGCCGTTTCCGGCAATCCGGGAGCGATCGACTCGGAAGGCGATGTATTCATCGCCGCCGGCGTCGACTTTGAAATCGCGGTAGAAGCGCTCAATGCTACCGGCAGCAGGACACCCAACTTCGGTCGCGAAAGCCAGCCCGAGGGCGTGGATCTGATCACCAAGCTGGTCAAGCCCGACGGTGGAAACGATCCCGACATCGCAGGAACTTTCGGCGACTTCGGTCTGGGCTGCGACGGCAATCCAGCGGCCGGCGGCACCGCCTGCGGCGAGTTCAGTTGGCCCGAAGTCGGTATCATCGAGCTGACACCAAGGCTGCGTGAAGTCGGCGGCAACCGCCGATACCTCGCCACCCAGGAGGTCATTGGAACCACCGTGCCCCATGTCGGACGCTTTATCCCGCATCACTTCCACGTCAACAACGGTGAACTGGTTGACCGCGCCGCCCTCACCGACTGTACCAGCGACTTCACCTATATCGGGGAGCGGTTCGACGCAACATTCACGGTACTGGCCCGCAACCTTGCCGAACAGGTAACCCACAACTACCAGGCCGACTTCGCCTTTCTCGATCCCGAGATGGATGTCGGTGACATCGTGTTGGGAGAAGTCGACGGTCCCGCGTTACAGGTGGATGCTGTCCGCATCGACAACTGGATGATGGGTTCGGGCGACGCCGTGGCGCAACTCGGGGTCGAACGCGGCACGCCCGACGGGCCCTTCGAAGCCTACAGGGTGACCGCCGCGCCAGTCGACGAAGACGGGGTGGAGCTGTTGAGCCCGCCAGCCGAACTGACGGACGATACCGACTTGTACTTCGGCCGACTGGTCACCGACAACGCGATCGGTTCCGAACTGGGGCCGGTTGCCCTCCCCTGGCGAGCTGAGTACTGGGACGGCGAGACATGGCGAGTCCGCCAAGCCGACAATTGCACCTCGCTCGACCTCCAGGATCAGGTGGCGCTGAGCAATGATGACGACAGCGGCGACGGCACCGAGTCCATCGTGGTTGGATCGGGCAGCTCAAGCATCACCGACGAAAGCACATTGATGCTATCGGACGGCACGGGCCGACTCGTGTTCTCCGCACCGGACGCGCCGGGCTGGATCGATGTAGCGCTACTCCTGGATCAAAGCGCGGCCGATTATCCCCTGCCTTTCCTGCGCGACGACCTCGACGACGACGGCGAGTACGACGACAACCCGAATGCCCGCGCCACCTTCGGCCTGTTCGACGGCAACAGCCAGCGCATCTACATCCGGGAAATCGCGCCGCAATAGAGCAACTTGCACGGCGGCGGCGCTTGGCGCAGAATGGATTTCCTTAGGGAGGCGGCGACGGGCCGCGATACAAGGGCAGGCAGGAATCCATGCTGCAGGCAATCGATAATTCCAATCGGCATCGGCGTGTGCTGTTTGTCGACGACTCCAGGCTGATGCGCTACGCGGGCAGCAAGTTCCTGCACGGGCACTGCGACGTCGTCCTGGCCGAGAACGGTCGCGATGCCTGGCGCACGCTTTCCGGGGACGACCAGATCGACCTGGTGTTCACCGACCTGATGATGCCGGTCATGGACGGTCACGAATTGATCCGCCGCATCCGCCAGTCCTCCGATCAGCGCGTTCGCCAGCTGCCCGTGCTCGTCGTTACCGGCGACGACGAGTCCAGCGCGCGCGAACTGGCGATCAGCGAAGGCGCCAGCGATTTCATCGCCAAACCGTTCAGCCCGGACGATCTCAGGCATGCCCTGAGTGCCGGCAACCGGGCCAGGTCGGCGCAACCCACGCCGCGGATCCAGGGCCTGCCCGCGCAGCTCGCGCCGGTGCGTTCGACGACCAGCCCCTTCCAGCAACCGGAAGAACCCGCCAACTACTGCCGGCGCCTGCAGCAGACCATCAGTTTCCATCAAAGACAGCAACTCGACCTGTCGTTGCTGCACGTGCAGTTCCAGGGTTACTGGCAGCTCAACAATCGATTCGGGCGCCACTGGGCCGACGCGGTCATGCGCAATCTCGACCGTGTACTGGTCGAAGTACTGCGCGACGAAGACAGCATTCACCGTACCGCCGAAGACCTGTTCAGTGTCATCCTGATGGCCACCGGCCGGGAGGGCGCCCGCATTCTCGTCCGTCGCCTGCGCCAGCGCCTGATCGGCAGCCGCATGCGGTTCTCGAGCATGGACGTCCCCGTCGACGTTCGCTTTGCCGTGCAGTTTCCCGACCTCGCGCACGAAGACGACCCCGAGATTCTGCTGGAAGAAGCGCTTCGCCTGGTTCACTGGCGCACCTCCGCGGGCGGCCCCGGCCTCAGGGATCTCTGAACGTTCTCGATGGGGAAGGAACGCGAGCCATGATCCGTTCACTGCTGCTCGAACCCATCGACGAAACTCGGCAGGAAACCGGGGCGCTCCGTCTGAGCCGGTTTCCCTGCACGATCGGACGCAGTCACGATTGCGAACCACGGCTCAACCTGCACCGGATCTCCCGCCACCACCTGCGCCTTGAAATCGACGGCGACCGCATCCTCGTCGAGGACCTCGGCAGCACCAACGGCACCTTCGTCAACGAAGAGCGACTGACGGGGCCGGCCGAGTTGAAGCCGGGTGATCGCCTGCATATCGCCGACTACGCCTTCCGGGTCGAGCACTTCGACGAGAACGACTCGCCGGCCAGTCAGCGAGCCGGCCGATCCGACACGCTTTCGGGGCAGACGATCGCCGGTTTTACCGAAGACCCCACCGGCTTTCCGGTTCAGGCCCCGCAGTTCTACGAGCTGCTCAACGACAGCCTGGTCGAGGCGCTGGGCATCGAGCTGACCGTCGATCACGACCCGCACGAAGCGCTGCTGGTCACCGTACGCAGCACGCACCCGGCGCTCAACGCCGGCCACGAGCGCCTGGCCCACATGGCGCGCCAGCTGGGCGAGGAATCGCGCTACCACGGCATCCTGCGCGAACGCGCGGCCGAGGCGGCCGACGATGCCGGACTGGACAATCGGCTGATCATACTGCCCGTCGATACCGCGGAGATCGAGGACGCCAGCGTGCTGCTCGGCGAGCTCGAGGAACTGGCGGGACGGTTCAGACGCCTGCAACTGGCCTGCGGGGTCAAGCTGCCGGAAATCGACACGACCACGCTGACCAAGCTGGGACAGAGCCTCGATCGCAGGCGCCTGGTGCTGGCCGCCGCCGTCGAGAACGACGAGGAGGCGGCGAACTGCAAGGCGAACGGCATCGTGGCGTTCCGCAGCGCGGGCGATGAATCGGCCCGCCCACTCAAGGAGTATTTCTAGGCAACCCCGCTACAGATTCAAGGACGGGGAACACTGGCTGCAGGGTGGCCCGCTAAGGCCCCCGACCGATCCACGGCTCGAACGGCCAGTCCGCGCCGGAGCGCATCGCCGCCAGCGCCGCCGACTCGCGCCTGTGAATGGTGGCCAGAAACTCGTCGGCGCCTTCCATCCGCGCAAATGCATTCAGGCCGCGCTCGAGAAAACTCTGGAGCAAGCCCGCCCCCCCGATCTCGGCCGGGCGGCGCATGATGCGCACGAGCCGCCGCACCATCGTCCGGCGTACCGTCCGGTCCAGCAGCTCACCCAGGCTCTGAATCAGCTCGATCTGCTCGGCGCGTCTTTCCCACTGACCCTGCTCGCGATAAGCCCGGGCGTAGTCCGGCTGCCGGATCTCGGTCACTTCGACCAGCATTTCCGCCAGGGCAAAATCGAACTCCAGGCTGATCGCCTGCAGGCGCATGGCCTCGCCCGTGGCGTGGAGGAGATGATCGGGCAGGAAGCGGCGCATCACCGGCAGCACGCGCTCGAGCTGCCGATCCCGGGCGTGGACGTCGCGACCGCCGTAGAGTTCATCCAGGAAGAATTCACAGGCGGGCCGAAAGCGCGGCTGATCGGCCAGGTCGGAATAAGTCGCATCGAGCCGGGCGCGCTGCCAATGCTGCAGCCGATCGAGGGAGTCCCGCAGGTCACCCGCGTTCGGAATGCGTTCGGCGATCGCCAGGTTGCGCTCGACCTGGCGCCGAAGATGGCGAACGCCGGCCGAATCGTTCATTCCAGTCCTGAAATGATCTCGATGAGCTCATCGCGGCTGCGCCGGAAGACCGCCACCGACTCGACGTGGGCATATCGCACCGTGCCGATCTCGTCGACGAGGAACACGCCGCGTTTCATGCCCAGCAGCCCCTTGCAGCCGTAGCGCCCGGCCACCGACAGGTCGGGATCGCTGAGCAGGGTAAAGGGCAGATCGTGCTTGTCGCGAAAACGCCGGTGGGAGTCGGCATCGTCGCCGCTGATGCCGACGACTTCGACATCCAGGCCGGCAAACTGCTCGATACCATCGCGGTAGTCGCACAGCTGGCGCGTGCACACCGGTGTGTCGTCGCCGGGGTAGAACACCAGCAGCAGGCGCTTTCCGGCACGCTCGGACAACCTGAAAGTCCGGTCGTCCTGGTCGGGCAGGGAGAAGTCGGGGGCGGGGTCGCCGATTCGGATGGCCATGGCTTCGATTATAATCGTGGAATGCTCAAGCTGACCCCCGCTCTCGCTCCGCGCGCCACCAGCCGCCATCCCACCATTGCCCTGGCCATCGCCGGCGGCGGGCCGCTGGGTGCCATCTATGAACTGGGCGCCCTGCAGGCGCTCGACGAAGCCCTCGACGGCGTGCACATGCACGATCTCGACATCTACGTCGGGGTCAGCTCCGGCGCGATCCTGTCCGCCAACCTGGCCAACCGCATCACCATCAGCCAGATGGCGCGCGTTTTCATGAGCACGCCGGATGCCGAGTTTGCCTTCCACCCCGAGCAGTTCCTGCGCCCGGCCCTGCGCGAGTATCTCGACCGCGCCACCAGCATCCCTTCGGTGGTATTCGAAATGCTCTCGGAGGCGATCCGCCATCCCCAGCGCCTGGGCAGCCTGGAGAGCCTGGAGGGGCTGAGCCGGCTGATTCCCAACGGCATCTTCGACAACGGCAGCATCGACCGCTTCCTCGCGCGGGTGCTGGACAAGCCGGGGCGCAGCAATGATTTTCGCGAACTGGCCGCGCGCCTGCGCGTGGTGGCCGTTGAACTGGAGACCGGCCAGGCCGTGCGCTTCGGCGAACCCGGCTACGACGATGTCACGATCTCGCGGGCCGTACAGGCCTCCGCCGCCCTGCCCGGCCTCTACCCGCCCGTGGAGATCGGCGGCAACTACTACGTCGACGGCGCGTTGCGGCGCACCCTGCACGCCTCGGCCGCGCTGGAGGAAGGCGCCGACCTGCTGTTCGCCATCAACCCGCTGGTGCCCTTCGACGCCGACGGCGAGGCGACCAACCTGGCCCGCGCGCGCGAGCGCATGATCAAGGGCGGCCTGCCGGTCGTGCTGTCGCAGACGTTCCGGTCGCTGATCCAGTCGCGCATGCAGATCGGCATGCGCAAGTACGAGACCAGCTACCCGGAGTCGGCCATCATGCTGGTCGAACCCAACCGCAACGACGAGAAGATGTTCTACACCAACGTCTTCAGCTACTCGTCGCGCAACGAACTGGCCGATCACGCCTACCGGATCACGCGCGCCGAATTACTGGCGCGCGCCGACGACCTCGAGGCCTTCCTGGAGCCCTTCGGCCTGACGCTCAACCGGAATCTGCTGGCGGCCGAACGCAGTTTTACCGACAGCCTCACCCGGGAGAAGCCGCACTACGCCCCGGTCGGCAATTCGCTCGACAGAACCCTCGACAGCCTCGAACGGCTGCTCAAGTAGCCCAGGGGTCGGCGCCCGCGGCTGCGGCGACCGCCAAAGCCAGGCACTCCTGCGTGTCCGGCCACGCCGGCCCGGCGACCAGGCGCTGGTTGACCTCCAGCTCCACGGTGATCAGACGATCGGCCGGGAAATGCCGCCGGTGCTGCTGCCCCAGGCCGTTGGCCGTCCCGCGATACGGCGCGTTCATTCGGACCCGAAGATCCGGACGCCGCGCCGCGATCGCCCGCCGCAGCGCCTGGCAGAACGCCTTTTCGGGTAGCCTCGACGGGTCGTAGAGCAAACCGACATCCAGCCGGCGCGGTTTGCCGTCGAGCACCGGCGTGAAACTGTGGCAGGCAACATGAATGACCCGACCGGGCAGACGCTCGAGCCAGGCACGGTACGCGCGCCAGTGCGGCAGCCACCAGTCACGCTCGATCCGGGCGCGCTCGGCGCTCGGCAGCTTGCGGGTCCATTCCGAGTAGCGGCGGGGATGGCCTGCCGAGCGATTGAGGTCGATCAGCAGGCGCGTCGCCCGCCCGGCCAGCAGCGGCGCCGCCAGCCCGTCCGCCAGCGCGCGACCAAGTTCGGCCGTTCCGGCATCCCAGCCACGGTGACTCGCCAGCACGGCCTCGTGGCCGACGAAAAGATGACGCCAGCGCGCGGGCACCGCTCTCGAGGCGTGCTCGCAGGTAATCAGGGCTGAAACAGGCGGTTCTCTGCCAGGCATTCGGCCAGCTCCCGGTAGCACGCCACTACGGCCCGGCGCGACGGGCGCTCGTCCAGGCGGCTGCGAATCGCCTCGGCCAGGCTGCCGCGCTCGAGCATGGTCGACAGCGTGTCGGCGGCGACGGTCGAGACATCGAGACCATCCAGCAGGTCGAGCCACAGCGCTTGCCCGCTCCTGGCCTCGCCCGACACGAACAACGATAGCCAGGGCCCGTGGTCGAAGGCCACGCCACTCCCGCGCTCAGCCGCGGCAAACATCTGGCTCGACAGGGCCTCGGTCGCCAGCGCCTGCCCGCGCTCCAGCAGCTCGTCGGAGCGGTAGAGCCGGCGCACCAGCGCCACGACCGCCTCGGCGATCGCCAGGTCGGCCGCCGGGCATTCCTGGATATCGATGGTCCGGATCTCGATCGTCTGGCGTTCGAAGCGCGCGATGGCGCCGCGAGAATTGAGCCAGTCCTCGGCCAGGATTCCATCCGGGTCGTGCGGTGCGATGGCGCGATACATCGGCTCGAGAATCCGCGCCTGGTAGTCGGCCGTCGACTCAACCGCCTCGGGTACGATCCGACCGGCGATCTCCGGGATCCGCCGCTGGTTGGAACGATAGAACTTCAGGCGCGAGTCCATCCAGCCCGACCAGGCGCCCTCGACCAGGGGCGAGGCCGCCGAAAGCGCCGGAATCAGCGGCAGCACCACGCGGATGGCGGCATGCAGGCGGCGGAACTCCTCGTCGTCGAAGAACGGCAGATTGATGTGCATCGACTGCAGGTTCGACCAGCCGTGACCGCGGCAGGCGAAAATGCGATCGTAGGCGGCATAGATCTCGTTCTGACCGTGCGGCCACAACCGCGTTTCGGCTTCCGGATCGAACAGCGGATGCATGGCGCCCGGCAACAGCATGCCCTGCATGGGCGAGAGCTCGGCATTGATCTCGCATACGGCATCGCTGAACGCGCCAGCGAGCGTGTCGATCGAGTCCGCCGGCCCGTTGGTCTTGAGTTCGATGACGTGCAGCACCAGCTCGTTCGACCAGGCCAGCACACCCTTGTCGATCTCGTTGACGATCTCACCGGCCTGCTGGGCCAGCAAGCGGTCCGCCACCGGACTGGCTGACAGGGAATCGCGCTCGACGATCATGTACTCCAGTTCGATGCCGTAGCCGGTGAACGCATGCAGGTGCGGCTGCGGCGCAATGGGGTCGATGGTCGGCACTATCCGCTTCCCGGCCAGCGCCCGAGCTTGCGCTCGGTCACGCGTTTGAACATGACACCCATGATTTCACGGTAGAGGGCATCGCGCAGCACGGCGTCCTCGATGCCGGCATCGATCGACGGATTGTCGTTGACCTCGATGACCAGCACCCGGCCATCGATCTGCTTGAGATCGACGCCGTAGAGGCCGGCGCCGATCAGCCCGGCGGCCTTGACCGCGGTTTGCACGACGGCCTCCGGCGCCTCACCCACCGACAGCGTATCGGCCAGGCCCTCGTCGCCACCGCCGGCGGCGTGATTGTAGATCTGCCAATGGCCGCGCGCCATGTGGTAGCGACACACGTACAGGGCCCGGCCGTCGATCACGCCCACGCGCCAGTCGAACGATGTGGGCAGGTACTCCTGCGCCACGATCAGCTCGCTGCGGCGAAGCATCTCGCGCACCGTCCTGTCGAGCGTCTCGCGATCCTCGACACGGACCACGCCCAGCGAGAAGGCACTGTCGGGCTGCTTGAGCACCACGGGGAGGCCGAGCCGCGCCTCGATCTCGCCGGCATTGTCGCGATGCACCAGCAGAGTCCTGGGGGCGGCAATACCGTACCGCTGCAGCAGTTCGGCCAGGTAGACCTTGTTGGTGCACTTGAGAATCGAGTCGGGGTCGTCGATCACCACCAGGCCCTCGGCCGCGGCCTTGCGCGCGAAGCGATAGGTATGATGATTGACCGCGGTGGTTTCGCGGATGAACAGGGCATCGAACTCGGCCAGGCGACCGATCTCGTCGGGGCCCAGGCGCTCGACGTTGAATCCCACGGCCTCGCCGGCCCGCTCGAAACGCGCCAGCGCCTTTTCGTCCGACGGCGGGTGGTCCTCCGAGGGATTGGCCAGCATCGCCAGGTCGAAGCGCGACACCTTCGCGCGCGGCGTGCGCGGACGTTTGCCGGAAAAGTAGCGGCTCGCGGCCTCGCGGACGAAGTCCATATGGGGCTCGGGAATATCGCTGAACGAAACCGGCGCGATTCGCTTGAGGCTCCAACCTTCGGCCAGCTTCTCGAAACGAGCCCGCAAAAGCGGCGCGGGGAACAGGTTGAACAGTCCCCGCGACAATCGATCGTAGCGCCTCGCAAGATTGCGACCGAAGTAAATGGAGAGCGTGAATTCGTCCGATTGCAGGGGCTTGAGGCTGATTTCGATCAGGCGCGCCAGCTCCACGCCGGTCATGCGCACGATATTGGGGGCTCCAAAGTCCTGCAGCGTCGCCACCGACGGCAGCGGCTTGTGCCCGCGCGCGGCCGCCAGCAGCGATACGTAGTAGCCGTTGGACTGGTAGCCGTAGCTGCGGCAGATGTTGTAGACGCGCGTCGAGCGTCGCTCCGACCAATCCGGGTCGGTCAGGTAATCGCGCGCCAGCACGCGCTCGACACCCTCGATTTCCAGCGGCCAGTCTTCGGCGCGGCTGACGACGATCAGTTGCTGCATGGGCGGATCACCAGGAGGTTTGCGTCATAGGTCAAGGCCCCCAGCAG
>CAZSGS010000075.1:9476-9759 GCA_964606365.1 uncultured Wenzhouxiangella sp.
GGGCGCTGTAGACCTGGCTGCCTTGCGGATTGGGGCTGGTCGGGTCGGCGATGATCACTTCACGCGTCTGACGCCGGTAGCCCGCCAGCACCACGAAATGCCCCACCGGTTCACCCCGGATATCGTCGTCCACATCATCGGGCCCCCACTCGCGCGCGCCGCGGTGGAGGTAGGTCGCGCTCAGGCCCGTCAGGACCGGATGGCCTTCGGTCAGGAGCCGCCTCAGCAGCGCGCGGTTGAGGTCGTCGAAGCGGATTCGCCCGCCGCCTTCGAGGTACTGCAG
>CAZSGS010000076.1:0-7957 GCA_964606365.1 uncultured Wenzhouxiangella sp.
CCCCCGAACCCCTCTTTTCCCTTCCTGAAACCTGAAACCTGAACCCTGAAACCTTTTTCACCCCCGCCACTTGATGTTGCAGCCCACCGACGGCTTCTGGTCCCGCGAAACGGCTTTGCCCGCCAGCAGGGCGTCGAGGGCGGCGCGTACGTCCTGTCCGGTCACCGGCTTGTCGTTGCCCGGCCGCGAGTCGTCGAGCTGGCCGCGGTAGGCCAGGCGCCGGTCGCCATCAAAGACGTAGAACTCCGGCGTGCAGGCGGCATCGAAGGCGCGTGCGACGTTCTGCGATTCGTCGAACAGATACGGGAAGGCAAACTGCTTCGAACGGGCCAGTTCCGCCATGCGCTCGGGCCGGTCCTGCGGGTAGCCGGTCACGTCGTTGCTGCTGATCGCCGCCATGCCGATTGCTTCCCGGTCATAGTCGTTGCCCAGTCGCGCCAGTTCGTCGATCACGTGCTTGACGAAAGGGCAGTGGTTGCAGATGAACATGACCAGGGTGGCGCGTTTGCCGGCAATGTCGTCGAAGCTCAGGGTCTTGCCGCTGACGGTGTCGGGCAGCCTGAAATCCGGGGCGGGTGTTCCCAGCGGGAGCATGGTCGATTCGGTCCGGGCCATACGGTCCTCCGGCGTTGGAAGGTGAAAAATCCGGGCTGGCGGCTTGCCAACTGCCTTGCGACAGTTTACAACCTGCAGCGCCCGCGCCGGAACAACCAGCTGCATGCAATATTCCGGTCATCTTCGCGCAACCGCATTGTCAGCCCGCTCTGGGATCATTGCGCCGGTCACGCTTGCTGCCGCGACCGGGCGGGTCTCGGCGAAGAAACGAATTCATTACGTCAAACAGGAATACATCGATGAGAGCGATCCTTGCTTCAGTACTGCTGTGCCTTGCGATTTCGGCCAGCGCGCAGACCGAGACCATTGCCTACTGGGCGCAGAATGCCAACGATCTGCCCGACGGCGGTTTCGGGTTCACCACGAGCAGCTTTCCGCAGGACGCCGACGAAGGCACCGGCCAGATCACGCTGGCTGACTTTGACGACTCGGCCGATGCCGAGGGCGTCTACGACTGCATCCAGAGCTTCGCCGGTACCAGCGACAATGCGCTCGACAGCTACGGCTCGGGTGGGTCGCTCTCGCCGCAGGGTTGTTCGGAGCAGAGCAACAACGGCATGCACATCGACCTGGCCGTCGATACCACGGGTTACGAGGACCTGGTGGTCAGCTGGGCCCAGCGCGGCACCGGCTCGGGTTTCGACAGTCGGGTGATCGCCTATTCGACCGACGGCGGCAACAGTTTCTCCACCCTGGAGACGGACTCCGGCGCCCTGGGCAGTTCCTGGGACGTCGTGTCCTACGATTTCTCCGACATCGGCGCGCTGGAGAACAACAGCCAGGCCGTGTTCAGGATCACGCTCGACGGCGCCACCGGCGCGACCGGCAACAACCGCTTCGACAATCTCCTGGTCGAAGGCGTCCCGGGGAGCGGCGGCGGGGGGCTGACGCTGAGCAAGACGGGGCCGGACAGCGTCGAGCCCGAGGACACGCTCGTTTACGACATCTCGGTGGGCAATACCTCGAGCGAGAACGCGGTTGCCGACCTGGTCGTGACCGACACCTTGCCGTCGGGCGTGTCCTACGTGTCCGATACCAGCGGCGTGACGCCGACGACGCCTTCGGCCGGCGTCTACGAATGGGACTTCGAGTCGCTGCCGGCCGAAGGCAGCATCGACTTTACGCTGACGGTCGAAGTCGCCGCCGACGCCAGCGGTGATCTGACCAACGAGATCGAGGCTGCCGGCACGCTCGACGCCGAAGCGGTCACGGCCAACGACGAGCACGTCACCGGCGTCATCGCGCCGCTGTCCATCCACCAGGTCCAGGGCGAAGGCCTGCGCTCGCCCTTCGCGCCGGCGAGCGGCAACGGCGACGGTGATTTCGTCGCCCTCGACGACAACATCGTCACCGCCCTGGCCGACAACGGTTTCTTCATCCAGATGCCCGACGACCGCGACTCCAGCGATCTGCCGCTGGCCTCGCGCGGGCTGTTCGTCTATACCGGTGCGGAACCCACGGTGACCGTCGGCGATCGCGTGACCCTGTCGGGCAACGTGGCCGAGTTCTTCGACAGCACGCAGATCACCAACCCCACCGACATCGATGTCCTCGCCTCGGGCGAGGCCTTGCCGGAAGTCGTCGTCTTCGACGCGCAGATGCCGTCATCGGATCCGGAGTCGCCCAGCTGCGGCGTCAACAACTTCGAGTGTTTCGAGAGCATGCGGGTGCGCGTGAGCGACGCATTCGTTACCGCACCCAACCAGAGCTTCAGCAGCGATCCGATCGCCGAGGCCGTCATTACCGCCTCGGGCGAGCGCTCGCTGCGCGAGCCGGGCGTCGAATACCCCGGCCTGGGCGACACCTGCCCGCAGTGCGCCGTCTGGGACGGCAACCCGGAAGCGTTTGAAATCGACTTCAACCGTCTCGGGATGGCCAACGCCGAGGTCACCGGCGGTACGCGCCTGGATGCGACCGGTGTGCTCGGCTACGAGTTCAGCGACTACGAGATCTGGCCGACGAGCTACCAGGTCATCGAGGAGCCGAGCCTGCCGGCACCCGCGCCGGATGCCGCCGCCGACCAGGTCAGCATTGCGTCGCTGAACGCGCTGAACCTGTTCGACACGGTTCAGGACGGCCCGCGTCCCATCCCCACCTGCGACGCCGGCTACGTCGCCGAAGACCGCGAGACACCCTCGCAGGCCGAGTACGACGCCAAGCTCGACAAGGTCGCCGGCACGGTCATCGACGGGCTGGGCCTGCCGGACGTCATCGCCTTCCAGGAAGTCGAGAGCGAAAGCGTGCTCGACGACCTTTCCGCGCGCATCGATTCGCTCGCCGACAGCCCGGTCGGCTACGAGTCCTACCTGGTGTTCGGCAACGACCGCGGCAACATCAACAACGGCTACCTGGTCAATCCGGCGCGCGTGGCCGTCGACGACGTCGAGCCCATCGACGCCGACGCCTGCCTGAGCTCGGACGACACGCCGCTGCACGACCGGCCCTCGCTGCAGCTCGAGGCGCGCTTCATCGCCGACGGCGCCGACTGGCCCTTCGTGGTGATCAACAACCACATGCGTTCGCTCGGCGGCATCGAGGACGAGACCCGCACGCGCCTGAAGCGGCACGAACAGTCGCAGTCGGTCGCCGCGCGCATCCAGGACCTGCAGACCGGTGATCCCGCGCTGCCGGTGGTGGTCATCGGCGACATGAACGCCTTCGAGTTCAGCGACGGTTACGTCGACGTCGTCGGCCTGCTTTCGGGTACTTCGGTGATCGACGAAAACCTCGTCAATATCGAAAACGATGGCACGCCCGGCTTCGACCCGGCCAACCAGGTCGACCCGGTCCTGCACAAGCCGATCGAGAACCTGCCCGCCGGCGAGCGCTACTCGTTCATTTTCCAGGGTGTTTCGCAGGCTCTGGATCACGCGCTGCTCAGCGATGCGGCGCAGTCGCACCTGGCCGCCTTCGGCTATGCGCGCGGCAACGTCGATGTCGCCGAGGCGGCCGCGGAGGATGAATCCAACGTGCTGCGCAGCTCCGATCACGACGGCCTGGTGGTGATCCTCGATCCGGCCGGCATGGCCGACGCGATCTTCTCCGACCGCTTCGAAGCCAACTGATCCGGGGCCGGGCGCTTCAGCCCGGCTTCCGGTCCGCCACCGCCTGGCCGAGCAGCTCGGCCAGGCGGCGGGTTCCGGGCCCCGCGCCGTCGGCGTCGGCGAACACCAGGTAGAGGGTCGCGAATCGCTCCCTTCCTGTCTCCAGCGGCAGCGGCACGAGCTGGCCGCCGTTGAGTTCGCGCCGGATGATGTCCTCCGCGTACCAGGCAAAACCCAGGCCCATGCAGGCCGCGCGGATGGAGGTGGCCTTGCTGGTCACCGTCCAGCGCCGCTCGCTCACCCGGTAGGCCTCGCTGGCCGCCGGCTGGCTGCCGCTGTCCCGGACCACCAGGTGGCGGTGGGCGCGCAGGTCGTCGAGCGTCAGGCTGCGGCCCAGCTGGTGCAGGGGGTGATGCGGTGCGGCCGCGGCGATGAAGCGAACCCGCATCAATGGGTCGCCGACGAAGCCCGGCGGAATCGAGGAGGCGATGGCCAGGTCCACGGTGCCGCGGGTGAGCAGCTCGGTCGTGCCGCCCAGCACCGATTCGTGAAGCTGAACGCGCATGTCGGGAAAGTCGATCGAGAGTTCGTCCAGGCATTCCAGCAGCAGCCAGGTCGGGAAGATGATCTCGGCGGCGAGCCTCAGCTCCGCCTCTTCGCCGGCGGCCAGGCGCCCGGCGAGGCGTTCGAGCTGGCCGGATTCGTCCAGCAGGGCCTTCGCACGGCGGTAGAGCGTCCGTCCGGATGCCGTGAGGACGGCCCGGCGTCCCTCGATTCGAAACACCTCCAGCCCCAACAGGGTCTCGATCCGGTCGACGGCGTAGTTGAGCGTCGATGCCGACTTGCTGACCGCCTCGGCCGCCGCCGCGTAACTGCCGGCCTCCACCACCGCCACCAGCGCGCGCCACTGCTCCAGTGAAATCCTCGCGTGCGCCATATTCGAACAGTTCGAATGAATCAGCCGTAATCTTGCGCTTTTTATCCGGCCCAGGCAAACGTATCGTGTAGTCCTAGTCCCTAGTCCCCAGTCCCCAGTCCTGAAACCGTAAACCCAAATTCACACCGGAGTTAGCATCATGAAAACCCTACTCGTCATCAAATCGAGCCTGTTCAACGGCCAGGGCCAATCGAGCCGGCTGGCCGATGCATTCGCCGCGCGCTGGCGCGAGAACAACCCGGACGGCCGGGTCCTGTGCCGTGACCTGGCGCTCGAGACCGTCCCGCACCTCGATGCCGAGGCCTTCAAGGGATTCCAGGCCGACCCGGCCGAGCGCACGCCGCAACAGCACGCTGCCGTGGCGGTGTCGGACTCGCTGATTGCCGAGCTCAGGTCCGCCGACGAGGTCGCCCTGGGCCTGCCGATGTACAACTTTTCGGTGCCCTCGACGTTCAAGGCCTGGATGGACCACGTTGCGCGCGCCGGGGTGACCTTCCGCTACACCGAGAATGGTCCCGAGGGCCTGATCGACGACAAGCCGCTGTACGTCTTTGCCGCCCGCGGCGGCCAGTACCAGGGCACGGAAATGGACACCCAGACGCCGCTGGTGCGCATGTTCTTCAACATGCTGGGCATTCACGACATCCGTTTCACCTTTGCCGAAGGCCTGGCCATGGGCGAAGCGCAGGCCGACCAGGCCCGCGCCGAAGCGGCCGAAGCCATCGAACGACTGGCGGCCTGAAGGCCGCCGAGGAGCGCCATGATGAGCACTATCCGAAGCCTCGAACGCATCATCGAATCGCTGCCGACTTCCGACGGCGCCGGCGTCAAGCTCAGGCGAAGCCTGGGACAGCAGGCCGACGACGCGGTCCGGCTCGATCCGTTCCTGATGCTCGACGAGTTCTACTCGGACAACCCGGATGACTATCTCGCCGGCTTCCCACCGCACCCGCACCGCGGCTTCGAGACGGTCACCTACATGCTGGAAGGGCGCATGCAGCACAGCGATCACCTGGGCAACACCGGCGACCTCGGCCCCGGCGGCGTGCAGTGGATGACCGCCGGTCGCGGCGTGATCCACTCGGAGATGCCGCAGCAGGGTGAGGGCGGCATGCGCGGCTTCCAGCTGTGGATCAACCTGCCCGCGGCCGAGAAGATGAAGCCGGCCGCCTACCGCGACATTCCGGCCGAGGCCATACCCGTGCTCGAGCTGCCGGCCGGTTCCATCCGCGTCATCGCCGGGCGCCCTTCACTCCACGGGCGCGCGATTGCCGGCCCGATCAATGGCGAGGGCGACGGGGTGGCAACCGACCCGCTCTACCTGGATGTGCACCTCGATCCTTCCTGCGACATCGAGCTGCCCGTCACGACCGGGCATAGCGCATTCGCCTATCTCTACGACGGGTCGGCCGAGATTGCCGGGCGCGAATTGCCGCGTCGCGCCGCCGGTATTCTCGGCCCGGGCGACCGGGTTCGAGTCGCCGCGGGCTCGGCCGGTGCTCGCTTGCTGCTGCTGGCGGGCAGGCCCATCGGCGAGCCGGTGGCGCAGTACGGGCCGTTTGTGATGAACACCCGCAAGGAGATCGAGCAGGCCGTTGCCGACTACCGATCGGGGCGGCTCACCGTGGAGTGAGTCAGGTGGGTTCCGGCGCCTCCGGGCAGGCGGCCGGGCGGCGGTAGGGCGATCCGTCTCGGTCGCCCGCCGCCGGGGTCGATCAGTCGTCCAGGCTTCGGATGTAGGCGACGAGATTGTCCAGGTCGCTCTCGTCGAGGGTATGACCGAAGGCCGTCATCAGGGGCGCCAGGTCCACCGCCGGTCCACCGTCGCGGATGACGGTGCGGATGTGCTGGTCGTCGACCGATTCCTGCCACTCGCCGTCGCTCATGTCGCGCGGCGGGGGGTTGAGCGAGGCGGACGCCGGCCCGTCGCCCTTGCCGGACGGTCCGTGACAGGTGGCGCACAGCTGTTTGAACTTGGCTTCGCCGGCGTCGGCGTCGGCGGCCAGGGCCGGATGTGCCGCGAAGGCGGCGGCCGAGAAGCAAAAGGCGGTGATGAAAACGCGCATGCTGGACTCTCCTTAGGTCTCGATGGCGATGAACCTTCATTCTACGCCCGCGCTGCCATGATCGATGAATCGAGCCTGAACCGGCGCGGAATTAGTGCACTCATTATATTTCTTTTGGGACGCGCATGCGCACTCGTCTTCGGCTCCCGCCGTGACCGCCCCTGGACGCCGCACGATCTATACTGTGCCACGATCTGCAACGGCTCCGCCGCCGTATCGCGAACACCCCGCGCGGCAGGTCACCCGATGCGCACGGGCCCGGCGGCATGCCTCGATGGCTTGCCCCGAACGGGTCTCCCAGGCGCCGCACATCCAAAGCACGGAACCGAACGAACACCATGAATCTGATCGAACGTCATCATCAACGCCGAATCGGCATCTGGCTGATGGTCTGCTGCTTCGTGCTCTTTCTCCTCGTCATGCTGGGCGGGGCCACGCGCCTGACCGGCTCGGGGCTGTCGATGGTCGAGTGGGAGCCGGTCACCGGCATCATTCCGCCGACCACCGAAGAAACCTGGATGCGCGAGTTCGACGCCTACCGGGCCAGCCCCGAGTATCAGAAGGTCAACCGGGGCATGTCGCTCGACGAATTCAAGGTGATCTACTGGTTCGAGTTCGGCCACCGCCTGCTGGCGCGTTCCCTCGGGCTGGTATTCGCCCTGCCGCTGGCCTGGTTCTGGTGGCGCGGCTGGGTGCCTCGGCGACTGCGCTGGCCGTTGCTGGGTTTGCTCGGGCTCGGTGCGCTGCAGGGCTGGATGGGCTGGTACATGGTTCAGAGCGGGTTGATCGATGTTCCTCGCGTCAGCCCCTACCGCCTGGCCGCCCACCTGAGCCTGGCACTGATCATCTTCGCTTTCATGTTCAGGTTGGCCCTGGGCTTGCTGCTGCCGGGCGGATACCGTTCGCATCCCTTGCGGCGCTGGTCGATCGGATTGCTGCTGATGACCGCGCTGACGATCTTCGTCGGCGCCTTCGTCGCAGGACTGCGGGCGGGCTTCGTCTACAACGATTTTCCGTTGATGGCCGGGCGTTGGATTCCCGACGGGATCCTCGGGCTCGAGCCGTTGTGGCGCAATTTCTTCGAGAACACTGCCACGGTTCAGTTCATGCACCGGGTGCTGGCGCTGTCCACCCTGGGCGTGGCCCTGGTCGCCTGGTGGCGGCAGCGCAGCCACGCGCTGGATATGGGCGCGCGCCGCAGCTTTCACGTCATGCTGGGCGTCCTTGCCGTCCAGGTCGTGCTGGGCATTACCACCCTGATGTTCTACGTGCCGGTGGTTTTGGGCACGCTGCAC
>CAZSGS010000076.1:7967-9664 GCA_964606365.1 uncultured Wenzhouxiangella sp.
AGGGCGTCGCCGTGCTGGTGCTGGGGGCGGTGATCGCCGCCGACTATCGCATCGCTCACGCGCGCGACGATACCAGCGCCCACTCCGGCCGCCTGGCGCCGGCAAGCGGCTGAGAACCGCGTCTTCCCTGCTCAGTGCGGCACCGATAGAGCGCCGCGCGCGATGCTCTCGAGTTTCCCGGGGTCGAGAATGGTGATTCGGCGCGCGTCCATATTCAGCGCACCCTCGCGCTGCAGCGCGGTAAGGCTGCGCGAGAGCGTCTCCGGCTGTACCGCGAGCAAGCCGGCAATGTGCTTCTTGCTTGCCTCGAGGCGAAAGGTCTTCGGCTCGTCGAGGCGCCGGTACTCCTCCAGCAGGTAATGGGCCACCCGCAAAAGAGCGTTCTGCAGCGAGAGAGAATCGATCTGGTTGATCTTCTCGTGCATCCGTCGGCTCAGCGTACCGAGCAGGCGGAAGCAGGCTTGCGCGTCGTTGTGCAGGGTTTCGACCAGGTCGTCGGCATCGAAGCCGACCAGTTCGCTGGGCTTGAGTGCTGCGCAATGCACCGGATACACGCGCTTGGGCATGAACAGCGTCGCCTCGGCGAAACTGCGCCCCGGGTTGATGATCGCGATGATCTTCTCCTGACCTGAACCGGAAAGTCGGAAGAGCTTGAGCTGACCGGTGCGACACAGCCAGATGCGCCGGGCCGGATCGCCGTGATGGAACAAATGCTCGCCGCGGTCGACGGACACGATGCGCGCCTTGGCCAGCACGCGCTTGGATTCGATTTCATTCAGTCCCGAAAGCAGCGGAAACTGTGACAGCTCTTCGGCGCTGGGCTGACGGACATTGTTCATGGCAGGATTCCCCTAGTCCGGCCCGCCCGGCGGGCCGATATTGGCGTATAGTGAGTAAAACAGTATTCTCTATACCTCTTTTTGACGAAAATCAATCTTTGCCTCCGCCAATGAACGACAACCGGCACGACGAAGACCAACTGGTCGATTGGCTCAGCCCGCTTTTTCTCGGCTCGTATGCCGAGAACAACGAGCTGTTCGAGCAGACCCTGGTGGAGCTGTTGCGCGATCATGTCTACTGGCGCCGCAATATCCATCCCGAGGACCGGCCGCAGATTCCGGTGCTGGCCGATAGCGGCCCCGAGTACCGGCGCTTCGTCGGTCGCATGAAGACCGAGCTGCACGGCCTGACGGCGCGGTTGAAGAATTCGGCACCCTTCTTCAACCCGCGCTACATCGGGCATATGGCCTCCGACCTGCTGCTGCCGGGCCTGATCGCCCAGATGGTGACAACGCTCTACAACCCCAATCACGTTACCGACGAGGCCTCGCCGGTCACTCTGCCGCTGGAGCTGGACCTGGGTCGGCAGCTGGCGGCGATGTTCGGCTTCAATACCGACCCGCGGCAGGAGCCCTGTGCCTGGGGCCACGCCACTTCCGGCGGCACCATCGCCAACGACGAGGCGCTGTGGTATTTCCGCGCCGTGCGCTACTGGCCGCTGGCGGCCGCCCGCGCCCTGCGCGAGGCGGAATTCGACCCGGGTGTGCTCGCGCACGGGCCGAAAGACTTCCTGCGTGCGCCCGCCCAACAATTGTTCAATCTTTCGATCGACACAGTCATTCGCCTGCGGCGCGAGCTACTGGCCAGCATGGACCGGCAGCTCGAACGCCGACAGGCGCGCGATCTCGCGCGCCGGA
>CAZSGS010000077.1:0-9522 GCA_964606365.1 uncultured Wenzhouxiangella sp.
TTGTAGGGGGCGGCCAGGACATGGCCGGACTGCAGCCACTGATCGCCGCCGGTGACGTCCATGACCACGCCGCCGGCTTCCTGCACGAGCAGAGCGCCCGCGGCGATGTCCCAGGGTTTGAGGTTCAGCTCCCAGTAGCCGTCGAGCCGACCGCAGGCGACGTAGGCCAGGTCGAGGGAGGCGGCGCCGGCGCGGCGAATATCCTCCACCTTTTCGAACACGGCCGTGAACATCCTCTGGTAGGCCTCCATCAGGCGGCGCTGGCGGAACGGGAAAGCCGTGGCCACGACCGCGGAGGATATCTCCTTGCGCCCGGACACGCGCATGCGGCGGCTGTTGAGGAAGGCGCCCTGTCCGCGCGAGGCGGTAAACATCTCTTCGCGCATCGGGTCGTAGACGACACCGGCTTCGATCCGGCCCCTGACCTGCAGAGCGATTGAAATGCCGAAATGCGGAATGCCCCGCAGGTAATTGCTGGTGCCGTCGATGGGATCGACGATCCAGACGTAGTCGCTGTGTCCGGTCTGACCGCTTTCCTCGCCCAGGATGGCGTGGTCGCGGTGGTGCCGGGAAATATGCTCGCGGATGACCTGCTCGCAGGCGCGGTCGACGTCGCTGACGTAGTCGTGGCGCGCCTTGCGCTCGACCGGAATCCCTTCCAGGCGCGAGCGGTAACGAAGCGCGATATCACCGGCGCGCCGCGCGGCCTCGGAGGCAATGTTCAGGTGGGCGTTGGACATCAGGAGCCGATTCGGTGCCAAACCCGTAAGGATAAAGGATTATCGGTGGTAGTGCCTATTCGACGATGTCGGCGAAGAACCTCCGCAAGGGCGCCAAGGCGCAAAGTTCGCAAGGAGAACATCAGGAACCAAAGAGCGACTGCCCGAAGCCCCCAGGCAGGAATCGCTCAACTGCATGTTTTTCGTCCATTCTTTGCGGCCTTTGCGGGATCGCGCCTTTGCGAGAAACCACTTGCTGCATGCGCGATGAAGCTCAGGCGGTAGAATCCGGCCCATGACGAGTGCAGCGAGCAATATCCGGGTCGTGCTGGTCGGCACGACGCATCCGGGCAATATCGGGGCGACGGCGCGGGCGATGAAGGTGATGGGGCTCGAGCGCCTCTACCTGGTCTCGCCGTCGAAGTTCCCTTCCGGTGAGGCCACCGCCATGGCGTCGAGCGCCGACGACATCCTGGCCGACGCCGTGGTGGTCGATGATTTCATGGACGCCATCGCCGGCTGCCCCCTGGTACTGGGCACCACCGCGCGCCTGCGCTCCCTGCCGCAGCCGCTGTTCGATCCGCGAACAGCCGCCGGAAAGGCCGTGGTCGAGGCCGGCAAGCACGAGGTCGCTCTGGTGTTCGGGCGCGAGAAGAGCGGGCTCGACAACGAGGAGGTCAAGCACTGCCACTGGCTGGTCAATATTCCCACCAGCGAGCAGTACTCATCGCTCAACCTCGCCCAGGCGGTACAGATTCTCGCCTACGAGGTGCACCTGGCGCTGCTCGGCGGCGGGCCGGGCGAGACGCCGCCGCCGGACTGGCAGCCGGTCGATCCCGAGCGCCTGGAGTTCTTCTTCCGGCGCCTGGAGGAATCCCTGCTGGCGATCCGCTTCCTCAACCCGCGTCAGCCCAAGCGCCTGATGCAGCGACTGCGGCGTCTGTACCTGCGCGCGAGGCCGGACGAGAACGAGCTCAATATTCTCAACGGCATCGTCTCGCACACACTCGGCATCGTTCGCGAGCGATCGGATGAGCGACCAGAAGAAAAAGACGACTGAAGCGGTCTCCGATGCCGACCGCTACCAGCGCATCTGGGACGCGGTGGCCGGAATCCCCAGCGGCTGCGTGCTCAACTACGGCGCGGTCGCGCGCCTGGCCGGCCTGCCGGGCCGCGCTCGTCTGGTCGGCATGGCGCTCGGTCGCGCGCCGAAGAGAATGGCGCTGCCCTGGCATCGGGTGGTCAACGCCCAGGGCATGATTTCCTTCCCCAAGGACAGCCCGAAGGCCGCCGAACAACGCCGCCGCCTGGAAGAAGAGGGCGTCGAGTTCGAAGGCGATGCCATCGACCTGGAGCGATTCAGCCCCGAGCGGGCGCTCGACCGGATGTTGTGGGGGCCGAAAGGGGAATGAATCCTCGCGCTGCGGGGTGATTCGGCCCCGGAGTTCCGGGATGAAGCGCTCGATCGACGCCCGCGTAGGTCGGGGCCGCGTCCCCGACGGACGAAATTTCAGGCCTGAACACAAATAGCTACGTATGTACCCGCCATAGAGGTCGTCCGTCGCGACCTACGCGGGCTTCGATGGGCCGCCCTGGTAGAACGTACGTAGCAACCCGTGCACCGCGGGCTCGTGCTGCTCCAGCCATCCTGGCGCGTCAAAGAAGTATTCGCTGGTCACGGCGAAATACTCGGCCGGTGAATCTGCGGCGTAGGGATCGATGGCCGGTTCTTCGTCCCGGTCGAGTGAGTCGTTGAGGCGCTCGAAAGCGTCGGAGAAGGTCTGGCTCCACGCCGCGGGGTCCATGTCCCGATGCAACGGCGGAAAGCCGTCCATGTCGCCGCTGAGCTGGTCGATCTGGTGGGCCAGTTCGTGCACCACCACGTCGAAGCCCTGGCCCTGGGCGGAATCCATGACGTCGGCCATCGACAGCACCACCGGGCCGCGCGCCCAGGCCTCCCCGGCGCGCAGATCACGGCCGTGGCTGACCACGCCGGCCTCGTCCTCGAATTCTTCCTCGGCAATGAATTCGTCGGGGTAGAGAATGAAGGTGTGAAAGTCGGCGTAGGCCTCGATGCCCAGGCTGAGGATCGGTCGGGCGGCGAGCAGGGCGATGGCGAGGCAGTCGAGGTGTTTCGGCTCCATCCCGCCGGCGCCGAGAAAGGTCTTGCCGGCCAGGATCTCCGCGGCGCGGCGATGCAGCCGCTCCGCGCTCTCACCCTTGATCGCCGCCAGGATCGGGAAGTGCCCGGCAACAAGCGCAACATCCTCGTGCGAAGGCATCGCTGCGTCGACCTTGCGCTGCCAGCGGCGTTGGCGCCATTGACTGAACATGAGACCCTGTCGAGAAAGTGGGATCCTCGATTATCCGTGATTTCAGGCATCGAAGCCCGCGTAGGTCGGGGTCGCATCCCCGACGGACGACCGCTCCGGAACCGCAACACGGTTCTCATGCGTTTCCCACGTTCGGGACGCGAGCAGGTGTAGAGCCGAGCGGAGTCATCGGAAACCTCGTCCGTCGGGGATGCGACCCCGACCTACGCGGCCTTCGGGTACATCACGGAACCAGTCAACCAGCCAACCAGCCGATACGGTAAGCTTCATCCCCATGGCGAATGCTCCCTCCCAAGTCGAAAGAGACGCCGTGCTGGAGCTGGCCCGAGCGCTCATCTCGCGCGTTTCGGTCACGCCCGATGACGCCGGCTGCCAGCCGCTGATCGCCGACCGGCTCGCGCGCGCCGGAATGACGGTCGAGTCGATCGATGTCGAGGATGTTCGCAACCTCCTCGTGCTGCACGGCAGCGGCTCGCCGCACCTGATGCTCGTCGGCCATACCGACGTCGTGCCGCCGGGGCCGGTGGCGAACTGGACCTCGCCGCCGTTCGAGCCCGAAGTTCGCGACGGCGTGCTCTACGGCCGTGGCGCGGCGGATATGAAGTCGTCCGTGGCGGCGTTCGTGCTGGCGCTCGAGCAGTTCCTGGCCGCGCATCCCCGCCATGCCGGCACGATTTCCATGCTGCTGACGTCCGACGAGGAAGGGCCCGCGCGTCACGGCGTTCGCGCCGTCGTGCCGCGATTGCAAGAGCGCGGCCTGATGCCGGATGCCTGCCTCGTCGGCGAGCCTTCCAGCCGCGAGCGCCTGGGCGACGTCGTCCGGATCGGGCGTCGGGGCTCCATACAGGGGCGCCTGCACGTCTTCGGCATCCAGGGCCACACCGCCTACGCCGATCCGCGCGACAATCCGGTGCACCGGGCCGGGCCGCTGCTGGCCGATCTGGGGCGACTCGAGTTCGACGACGGGGACGATTTCTTTCCACCGACGCGGCTGCAGATTTCCAACGTCCGCGCCGGTACCGGCGCCGACAACGTCACACCCGGGGCGCTCGAGGTCTGGTTCAACCTGCGCAATAACCCCAACAGCCGCTCGGACGAACTCGAGGCGCAGCTGCGCGAGCTGATCGAACGCCACGACCCGGGCCGCTGGGAACTCGAGTGGCGCGTTTCCGGCGAGCCGTTCGGGCCGGCGAGCGGAGCCCTGCCGGGCGTGGTCCTCGACGCCTGTCGCGACCTGCTCGGCGTGAACGCGCGGGCGGATACCGGTGGGGGCACTTCCGACGGTCGCTTTTTCGGTCCGCGCGGTATTCCCGTGGTCGAGCTCGGCCCGGTCAACGCCAGCATTCACCGGGTCGACGAATGCGTCGCGGTCAGCGACCTGGTCTTGCTGCCGGCGCTCTACCGGCGCATCATCGAAGGTATGCTGATTTCCGGGGAGATGTCATGCGCGTCATCCTGATCGGCCTGTTGGTGATCCTGGTGCTGTTCCAGGTCCAGTTGTGGCGACAGTTCAGCGAGATGCGCACGCTGCGGGAATTGGTCGAAGACCAGCGTGCTGAAAACGAGGCGCTCGAGAAGCGCAACGAGGCCCTGGCCGCCGAGGTCGAGGATCTGCGCGCCGGCCTGGACGCGATCGAGGAGCGGGCCCGTTCCGAGCTGGGTCTGATTCGGGAGGGCGAGGAATTCTTCCTCATCGTCGATCCCGAGGATGCCGAGCCCCAGGGCTGACGAAGCTGCTCATGCCGGCGTATCGTTTCGAAAACCTGCGTTTCACGGCCGACGACGGCCGTGTGCGCAACGAGCGCGATGGTCGCACGGAAACCCTGCGCCCACAGGCGGCCACCTTGCTGCGCTACCTGCTCGAACACCCCGGCCGGATCATTCCTCGCGACCAACTGTTCGAGACGATATGGGGGCCCGACGCGGTCGTCGATTTCGAGTCGGGACTTGCCGCCTTGCTGCGCGAATTGCGCCAGGCCATCAAATCGCTCGGGGGCCGCGAGGATCTCATCGAGACGGTGCCGAGGCGAGGCTATCGCTTCAACGCCGAGGTGAGCGGGTGCGAGGGCCGGCAGGCCCCGAAGCGTCGCCACCCACGGTGGATGATCCTGTCGGGCCTGTTGATCGCCGTTCTTGTCGTGTCGGGCCTCGCCTTCTGGATTCTGTCGAAGGGCGACACGGCTTCGAGTGCACGCGAATACAGCCTGGCCATCCTGCCCTTCGAGGCCTATCAGCCGGTCGATGCCATGCCGGAACACGTGGGTCTGCTGATGGCCGACACGCTGCTCGCCGAACTTCTGCGCCGCCCGGTCGATGGCCTGGACCTGATCGGTCGGACCAGCCTGCGGCCCTATGTCGATCGGGAAGACGTCGTCGCCGCGGTGGCCGCCGACCTCGGCGTGGATCTGCTGGTCGAGGGGCTGGTCAGCGGGCGCGACGACGGCGGTTGGCAGGCCGAACTGAGACTTTTGGCCGTGTCATCGGGCCGGGTGGTCTGGTCCACGGTGGCCGAAAGCGAGTCCAGCGCCCCGATGGACGTGCGCAGCGTGGCTGAGCGGCTGGGCGATGACCTGGCGGACGCCTGGCCGGCGATACGCGGGGACTTGCAGTCGCTTGATTCGGAGCGCTGATTTCAGGCCGCTTCCGGGCTTTTTCAGGAAAATTTCAGGTCGAATTCAGGCGCTGTCCATGGCTCGCTCGCGCAGTCGCCGGCATGCTGACGGTCACACTCGACTACGCGACAGCACAAGGAGCTTGTCATGAACGCTGAAAAACCGATTCTCAGGAATATTCTGATGACCGTGCTCGTGGCCTCTGCGGCCATTGGCCTGAGCATCCAGGCGGCCTCGGCGAAGTCGCCGTTCACCAATCCCGGTCCGGACGCCGGACAGATCGTCGGCTCGCCCGCGCTGCCGGCGCGGGATCTCTACCCGCTCGAGGTCGTGAGCATCAACGGCGAGAACATCATCCCGCGCGAGACGCTCTGGCTACGGCCGGGCAAGTACACGTTCAGGATTTCGGCGACGATTACCAACCCCAGGGGCTTGCCGAACCGGGGGCGCATCAGTCGCCTGGAACGGGACGGTCTCAACGAAATCGACGTCGTCGTGGAAGCCGGCAAGACTTACTATCTTGCGGCGCACTACGATGGCAAGGATCGCCGGGCCCCTTACTCGACGGTGGTCTATCGGGTCGAGGATACCCCGTGAGTGAAAGTGATTGGCACCGACCCGGATTCGCCTGGGGTGGCCCCGCCGCTACCGGGCGAATCCGGGTAGAGCCAGAGGACTTCGCGGTCAGCGAGGTGCTCGGCCACGAACCCGACGGTGACGGCGAGCATCTGTGGCTGTGGGTCCGCAAGCGTGAGCGAAACACCGTGGACGTTGCCGGCGACCTGGCGCGGGCGGCGGGGGTCAATATTCGCCAGGTCGGGTTTGCCGGCCTGAAGGATCGCAACGCCGTCACGCGCCAGTACTTTTCCATTCACCTGCCCGGCGCGGCGTCGCCGGACACCTCGGCTTGGGACATCGACGGGGTTACCGTCGAGTCGGCCTCGCGCAGCTCGAAGAAGATCAAGCGCGGGCGGCTGCGGAGCAATCGATTCGAGCTGGTCGTGCGCGACCTGGCCGGAGCGCGTACCGAACTCGAGGAGCGTCTCGTCGCCGTGCGCGACCACGGCGTGCCCAACGGCTTTGGCGAGCAGCGCTTTGGCGGGAACAATATCGCCCGGGCGCATGCCCTGTTTCGCGGTGAAATGCGGCGCAAGCCGTCCAAGACCAAGCGCGGCTTTTATCTCTCAGCCGCGCGCAGCCTGGTATTCAATCACGTGCTCGATGAGCGCATTCGGCGCGGTGACTGGAATCGTCTGATCGATGGCGACCTGGCCATGCTCGACGGCAGCCGCTCCTTCTTCGCCGCCGATGTGGATGACGCCGACCAGTTGCGCCGCTGTGCCGAGCAGGATATCCATCCCAGCGGCCCATTGCCGGGGCAGGGGGAAAGCCCGGCAGCAGGTGTCGCGGCCGAGATCGAGAATCGCATGTTCGAATCCCACCGCGAACTGGTCGACGGCCTGGCGAAGTTCGGAATGAAGCAGGAGCGCCGGCCCCTGCGTATGCGCGTCGGCGACCTGGAATGGTCTTACCCCGACGAGCGCACCATGAAACTGGTCTTCTCGCTGGGTACCGGCAGCTACGCCACGTCGGTGCTGCGCGAGCTGGTGGACTACCGGGAAGGTCCGTAGGTCGGGGTCGCATCCCCGACGGACGACATTTCTTCAATCGCCACTCGGTGCTCATGCGTGCCCCACCTCTCTATACCCTGAACACGCGTAGCGCCCGGTGGGGGTATGCATGCCTCGTCCGTCGGGGATGCGACCCCGACCTACGCCTTCGATACAGGTCGTAGCTACCCCGCCAACCCCGGCCAATAGATATACGCCGCTGCGGCCAGCCCACCGGCGGCCACCACGCCCAGACCAATCCATAGCCAGGCGCGGCTCCCGCCGGGTCGGGCTTCCTTCAACACGCTCGGCGGGCGCAGTCCCGGCGCCTGCAGTACGAAACGGCATTCTCCCAGACGGATCTCGTCGCCGGACTTCAAGGGCCGGCGCTGTACCGGCTCGCCGTTGACCCAGGCCTTGCCGGCCGCTTCGAGCATCAGGGTCTCGCCGTCGTAGACGATGCGCGCGTGGCGCTCCATCAGGCCGTCGAGGCGGATGTCGGTGTCGTCGGCCGAGCCGATGGCGGTGTCTTCGTCCTCGAGCGGGAAGTTCTGCCCGGTCTTCGGGCCGGAGGCGGCTTTCAGGCGGAATTGCATGAGTGTCTCGGTTTGGGGGCCGGTGGTTATTCTAGCGCTCTGGGATGGAAGCCGACCGTGCGTGCCTTTGCGAGAGTCCCGACAACATATCAGTCCTGATCACGACATGAGCATCGATTAAACGTGGTCGAGCGCGGTCGAGAGGTCGTCGATCAGGTCGTCGACGTCCTCGATGCCGACCGACAGGCGGATCAGGGTGTCGGTGATGCCCAGCTTGTCGCGGTTTTCCTTCGGCACCGAGCCATGGGTCATGATGGCCGGATGGTTGACCAGTGATTCCACGCCGCCGAGCGATTCGGCCAGGGCGAACAGCTGCGTGTTCTCCAGGAAGCGCCGGGCGCGGTCGAGGTCGCCGCCGATGTCGAAGCTGACCATGCCGCCAAAGCCCGACATCTGCTTCTCGGCCAGGGCCTTCTGCGGATGGTTGTCGAGGCCGGGGTAGATGACCTTCTCGACCTTGGGGTGCTCGGAGAGCCACTCCGCGATGCGGCCGGCGTTCTCGCAATGGGCCTTCATGCGCAGCGCCAGGGTCTTGACGCCGCGCATCACCAGCCAGGAATCGAACGGGCCCTGGACGCCGCCGGCGGAATTCTGGATGAAGTGGATGTCCTCGGCCAGCTTGTCGTCCTTGACCACCAGCGCGCCGCCGACCATGTCGGAATGCCCGTTGAGGTACTTGGTGACCGAGTGCAGGACAACGTCGGCGCCCAGTTCGATGGGCTGCTGGAGCATCGGCGTGGCGAAGGTGTTGTCGACGACCAGCATCGCACCGGCTTCGCGCGCGAGCTCGGCCATGGCGGCGATATCGACCAGCTGCAACATGGGGTTGGTCGGGGTCTCGACCCAGATCATCTTCGTCTTGCCGGTGAGCGCGGCGCGGGCGGCGTCGACATCGGCCAGGTCGGCGAAGCTGAACTCCAGCCCGGACGAGCGGCGGCGCACGCGCTCGAACAGACGCCAGGTGCCGCCGTAGAGGTCGTGCATGGCCAGGACGTGGTCACCGGGTTCGAGCAGGTGCATGAGCGTGTCGACCGCGGCCATGCCCGAGGCGAAAGCGAAGCCGTGGCTGCCGCCTTCGAGGTCGGCGATGCAGGCTTCCCAGGCCTTGCGGGTGGGGTTGTGCGTGCGCGAGTACTCGAAGCCCTGGTGGTCGCCGGGGCTCCTTTGCACGTAGGTGGACGTCTGGTAGATCGGGGTCATGATGGCCCCGTTCGACGGATCCGGCGACTGGCCGGCGTGGATGACGCGTGTGGCGAGTTTGGTCATGTTCGTTGGCTCGTTGGTTTTTTGACTGGTTGGCTGGTTGGCTCGTGCGCCTGGTTCCGGCATCTTTTAACCAGCGAACACGATTACCGATCAGCCCGCCGACGCAGGTAATTCAGCAGGTCCACCCGGGTGATCAGGCCCATGAATTCCTCGCCGTCGAGGACGATGGCGACGAGATCGCGGTTGAAGATCGGCAACAGGTCGTCGATGCTGCCGTCGACCTGCACGGATTCGAGCTTGCTCACCATGGCGCTGGAAACCGGGTTGCCGAAGCGCGCCTCGCTGTCGTAGACGGCCATCAGCAGGTCGGACTCGTCGACGATGCCGACAATGCGCTTGCCGTCGACGACCGGCAGCTGCGAGACGTCGTAGAGTTTCATTCGCTT
>CAZSGS010000078.1:0-8950 GCA_964606365.1 uncultured Wenzhouxiangella sp.
CCGTGGCCGGTGTGCAGGGTGGTCACGCCGTGCTCGCGCTGCCAGCTCACCAGCTTCTCGAGCGGGTTGTAGGCATCGATGGCGCGCAGCTCCGGCTGGATGGCGGCCGATCGCTCGAGCTGATCCTGATCGTGGGGCTGGTTGAGATAGCCCGACAGGCCCACCGTCGAGCGCGCGTCGATCAGGCCGGGCGTGGCCACGGCCGCTTCGAGCACGAGCACGTCGTCGGGAATATCGGTCGAGCCGGCCGGGCCGACGGCGGTGATCTTGCCGTCCTCGATGACGACAACCCCGTCTTCGATCATCTGGCCGGGTGCGGTGTGGAGCGTTCCGGCGCGCACG
The DNA here is from genome assembly GCA_964606365.1 of uncultured Wenzhouxiangella sp. Lineage (GTDB taxonomy): Bacteria > Pseudomonadota > Gammaproteobacteria > Xanthomonadales > Wenzhouxiangellaceae > Wenzhouxiangella. The sequence goes on from CAZSGS010000078.1 coordinate 343, forward strand.
GCGACGTCCTGTGCCGGGACAGGTAGCGCAAGGCCGGCCAGCAGGGCCAGGATCGCTGCGTTGTGGATCATCCTGTTCATTGCACGTCTCCATGGCCGTGGCCGTGAATATGACCGTTGCCGTCGTCGTCGGACAGCGCGTTGAAGCCGCCTTCGGCGACCAGGCGGTCGTCTTCATCGTCGAGGTCGAAGCGGCGCTCACCCTCCACCCAGGTCTCGAGCACGCGAGTGTAGACGCTAAGCGGATCGCCGGAGAGGATGACGAAGTCCGCGTCCTTGCCCGGTGTGAGCGAACCCGTCCGATCGGCCAGGTCGAGCATTTCGGCGCCGCGAATCGTCAGCGATTCCAGCGCGGCCTGGCGCGACATGCCGGCGCGGACGGCCATGGCGGCCATTCTCAGGAAATACCGCGAATCCGTTACCCAGTCGTCCGTATGCAGGGCCACTTTCGCGCCGGCGCGCTCGAGCGCCGGCGCCGACTCGGCCAGCAGGTTGCGCGCCTCGAGCTTGCCGCCGGGGCTGTCGATCAGGATCAGCGATACCGGCACATCGGCGGCGGCGATCTCGTCGGCGACGCGGTAGGCCTCGGAGGTGTGGTGGAGCACCATGCGGAAGCCGAACTCTTCCTTCAGCCGCATGGCGGTCATCAGATCGTCGTGGCGGTGGCTGTGGAAGTGCACCATGCGCTTGCCGTCGAGGACTTCGCCGAGCGCTTCCATCCCCAGGTCGCGCGGCGGCGCTTCGCCCTCGTCGGCGCGGTCGACCTTGTCGGCGTATTCCTGCGCCTGGATGTAGGCCGCGCGCACCAGGGCGGCGGACTTGGCCCGGGTGCCGGGAAACGGCGGCTTTCGAATCGAGTTGGTGCCGTTGGCCATTTTCAGCCCGCCGGCGATGCCGCCGTCGTCGAAGCGATAGGCCAGGTCGGTGATGGCATTGCCTTCGCGCAGTTTCAGGTAGATGGTCTGGCCGCTGATGAGGTGGCCGGATCCGGGCATCACGTTGACGCTGGTGATGCCCCCGGCCAGCGCGCGCTTGATGCCGGAGCTGCGCACGTTGACCGAATCCATCGCCCGTGCCTCGGGCTGGATCGGGCCGGAACGGTCGCCGCCGGAGACGTCGCCGACATGACTGTGGGTGTCGACGATGCCGGGCATGATCACCGTGCCTGGATCGAGTTGCACGGTTTCGGCGCCGTCGGGAATCGGCACGTCGTCGCGGGAACCGACGGCATCGATATTGCCGTCGACCACGATCAGTACGCCGTTATCGATCGGGTCGCCGTCGATCGGGATGAGCTTCGCGCCGACGAAAGCGCGTGTTTCCGCCAGCAGGATCGACGGGACTGCGAGCAGCAGCAAACATGCCGCCAGCCCATGTGAAAAGCTTCTCAAGGGGACTTCCTTCAGGTAGTTGCGCAAGTGCTACAAAATGGCAGAGGTGGCCGTGCAATGCAATTGACGGTGCCGAACGAATGCATTCACCGCGTCAATGATGCAGGTCGGGGATGCGGCCCCGACCTACTCGTCGATCTTCGGCGGCTTCCGCGCCCGCTTGATCTCCTTGTGCCGCTGTTTCTTCTTCTTCCAGCGCTTCTTCGCGGCGCGGCTGGGCCGGGTCGGAATCCGCTTTTTCGGCTTGTGGTGCGCTTTCTCGATCAGCTCGGCCAGGCGTTCGCGCGCTTCTTCGCGGTTGCGGTGCTGGCTGCGGTGTGTCTTGGCCTCGATGGTGATCACCCCATCGGTGTCCGCGCGCCGCCCGGCCAGCTCGAGCAGGCGAATCTTGACCGCCTGGGGCAGAAAATCGGAGTTGAGCACGTCGTAGCGCAGCTGCACACCCGTTTCCGTGCGGTTCACGTGCTGCCCGCCGGGACCGCCGGCCAGGATGAACCGCTCGTCGAGTTCGTTTTCCGGGGGCAGGAATCGATCGGGCGTTGCAGGCATTGCTGATTTCCTATAAATTCTGGCGCCAGTGTAAGGGGAACCCGCTCGTGGGTCGGAGCGGCAACGCGCTTCTGAGTCTCCGCCGGGTTGATCATGCTGCCAGCCAGAAATCGTTTCGTTATCGCGCTGCTCGCCCTGCTGGGGTCGGGCTTTCTGCTGATCAGCGTGCTCAGCTACTTCGTGGCCGAGCATTCGATGGACGAGCGTATCGCCGGCGAAATCCTGCCGTTGACCAGCGACAACGTTTATTCCGAGATCGAGCGCGATCTGCTACGCTCCATTCTCATCTCATCCCTGATGGCCAACGACACTTTCGTCCGCGACTGGGTGACGGCCGGGGAGGAAAACGCTGACGCCATCATTCGCTACCTGAGCGAGATTCAGCGCGAATACGGCACGACCACGGCTTTCTTCGTCTCGGAAGATACGCGCAACTACTATCACCCAACCGGCATCATCAAGCAGGTCGATCCCGACGATCCGGACGACGCGTGGTATTTCCGCGCGCGCCGGATGAACGACGACTACGAGATCAACATCGACCACGACACCGCCGATCGAGCGCGCCTGAGCATCTTCGTCAACTATCGCGTCGTCGACGCACAGGGGCGTCTTCTGGGTCTGACCGGCATCGGGCTGGCGGTCGAGCAGGTGGTGGAGTTGATCGAATCCTACGAGCGGCGCTATAGCCGGGATATCTATTTCGTTGATCGCGACGGCGCGGTCACCCTGGCCAGCGACGAAGAAGGGGCGCACCCGGATCTCCAGGAGCGGCCGGGGCTCGAGAAGTTCGCAACCCGCGTCCTGGCCAATCCCAGCGCCAGCCTGAGCTACGAGAACGAGCGCGGCGAGACGGTCTTTCTCAACAGCCGCCTGGTGCCCGAGTTCGACTGGTACCTGATCGTCGAGCAGAGCAAGAATGAAGCCGAGGGCCAGCTTCTGCGCACGCTCGCGGTCAACATCATCCTGGCGCTGACGATTACCGGTCTGATCCTCGGTCTGGTATACGCCACGCTCAATCGCTACCAGCGCCGCCTCGAGCAGATGGCCACCACCGACAAGCTCACCGGTGCAGCCAACCGCCACGTCTTCCAGATTCTGTTCAGCCAGGTGGTCGGCAACGCCCGCCGTCGCAATGAATCGGTTGCGCTATTGTGCCTCGATCTGGACGGCTTCAAGGCCATCAACGACCGCTACGGCCACCAGGCCGGCGACGACGTCCTTCGCCAGTTCACCGAAGTGGTCGACCGCATCGTTCGCGAATCCGACACGCTGTGCCGGTGGGGCGGCGACGAGTTCCTGGTTCTGATGCCCGGCTGCAATGCCACCGAGGCCGCCCGGGTGGCCGAGAAGATTCGCCAGGCTGTCGACGAGCGACGCTTCACCTTTGCCGGCGAGGCTGTCGAGCTCACCATCAGTATCGGACTGACCGAGGTGGCCATGGAAGATGGCATGAATGCGGCCCTGGCCCGCGCCGACAAGGCGCTCTATCGGGCCAAGGAAGCCGGGCGGAATCGCGTCGCCAGTCTCTGAACGATCCCTCAGCGCTTGAGTTGCCCCGCATGATTCATATCCTGCTGCACTTGATCGTGCCGCTACTCGTGGCGCTGGTCTTCTATCGCGACCGCTGGGGCAATGCGATGCTGATCCTGGTTGCCACCATGTTGATTGACATGGACCACCTGCTGGCCGATCCGATCTACGACCCCGAGCGCTGCTCCATCGGCTTTCATCCCCTGCACACCATGCCTGCGATCGCGACCTACGCGGTGTTGTTCGCGCTGCCCCTGATCTGGCGGCTTGGCGGCAACGCGCGGGGTTTGTCTTCGACCGCCCGCGTGATTCACCTGGTCGGCCTGGGCCTTCTGATTCACGTGGCACTCGATTGGATCGATTGCGTGATCTGACCACCACAATGCCGCTACTGCGGTTTTTCATCAGCCCGGAGCGCGGTACAATGCGCTTGTCAGATATGGATTCGCCATCAGGGACGGTTTCAAGCGGTGAGTGAAGGCGGCAGCGCATGAACGCCACGATTCGGGTGCTGTTTACCGGGTTTGCGGCAGTGACCGTCTATTTTCTGGTCTACTGGCTGCCCCTGTTTGTGATCTCCTGGGAAGCATACCTCTGGCTGGCGCCGCTGGTTGCGCTGCTGTGCGCGATTCTGGTCGGCCGGTACGTCTGGATTTCGCTTGGCTCGGCACGCGTCGACGGCGTGTTACCGGGTCTGCTTGTGGGTGCGGCAGTTGGCGGTGGCGTCGGCTTTGCCGGCGGCTTCTTCGGGCCGTTGATCTTCGCCCCGGACGCCAACCAGGGGCCGCTGCTCGGCATATTCATCACCGGACCGCTGGGGCTCGTGCTGGGAGCGCTGGCCGGCTTCATCTACGCCATTCGAAAGCCTGCAAAGGCGGACTGAGCGTGGCGCGGGCCGGCTCTGACCCGGCTGCACGAATGATCGCGGGTCGTGACTGCGCCGGAGACAGCGTGCTGGAAATCGTCGAAAAGCGCCCGCCGGACCGGCGCTCCATCAAGCGCTGCCTCGACCAGTAGCCCGAAAGACCGCCGGGACATGATCCGAGCCTGTTCGAAGTCGAACTGACCTGTCTGTTGCCGCACGCCTTTCCGCAACCCGAAAAACCTCGACGCCATGCTGAGGCTGCAAGCCTTTGAGCAGGGCCTCGGACAGTGATCCTCGGCACGGAATACGCGGCGCGCGTTCGACTCTGCGCTACCGGCTGGTAGCGGTTCCTGACAATCCCGCCGGCTTGCAACCTGCGGGTGCTTGGAGCAATATCGGTGCCATGGCGCTTGGCAGGCAGCAAGGTAGACGCTGTTACCGTCTGCCCTTCACCGTAGCAGTCATTGCGCTACCGACTTCCGTGCGATTGGCCGGCCCGGGAGACTCCCGAGTGTCCGAAGGGGGCTGTCGTTGTTGATCGGGGAGCGGAGGGACGTTGCAAATTCATCGAGTGGCACGAGGGAGTAGTCAGATGCAAGAGACCAGAGGGCCCGAGGGGCTTGGCGGGTGGCTGATTCTGGTCGGAATCGGAATCGTTGTCGGGCCAGTCCGCATGGCCTATGTCATGCTGGACACTTATCGGGAGATCGTCACAAACGGTACCTGGGAGATCCTGACGACCCAGGACTCCGGATTCTACTACCCGGAGCTGGCAGCCTTGATTGTCGTCGAGTTGGCGGTCAATCTGGCAATCCTCGTAGCGTCGCTGTACGTGGCCTATCTCTTCTTCACAAAGCGCCGGAGCCTTCCGGCGTGGTATATCGGCGTCGCCGTGTTTTCCTTCGTGTTCGTACTTGCCGATGCGATCGCCGTCTCGGCACTGCTGCCGGACATGCCGTTGATGGACTCCCAAACCGCAGGGGAGATGGGAAGGTCGCTCTTCCAGGTCTGCGTCTGGGTGCCTTACATGCTTGTATCCAGGCGCGTGAAGGCGACTTTCGTGAACGGGCCGGACGGCAAGGCGGACAGCCGGCCTGAACAAGTCGAGAGGGAATCGGCCACAACACCCGACCCGTCCCTATCGAGTGGTGCTGCCCGCACCGTCAATGTCGGAGAGTGATTCAGCACGAACGATCCGTGACTACCGATCCCAGCGTCTGGGTCGGCCGATTGACAAGGGGTGGTATTAGGCGTATAGAAATGGCTTCGGGGGGACTTGGAGCATTGCCGCCATGAATGAATCCCTTCGTTGTTTCCTCCCGGTACTAATCCCCGTTCTGTTGCTGACAGGCTGTCCCAACGACGGTGACTCTCCGGCGACGGACGATGCCGTTTCCTACCTGCCGGAGCTGGCACCCGTGGGGGCCACCAGGCTCGAAGGCCTGGGCGACTACAGCCTGCCGATCGACGCATCGAGCGCCGAAGTGCAGCAATGGTTCGACCAGGGCCTGTCATTGACCTACGGCTTCAACCACCAGGCCGCGGAACGCTCGTTCCTGATGGCCGCCGAACTCGATCCCCAGTGCGCGATGTGCTGGTGGGGCGCTGCCCTGGTGCTCGGCCCGCACGTCAATGCGGGCATGGATCCGGCCAACAACGCGGCTGCCTGGGAGCGAATCCGGGCGGCACAGTCCCTGGCCGACAAAGCGCCAGCCTGGCAGCAGGCCTATATCCAGGCTCTGTCGACGCGCTACGCAGAGAACCCGCCCGAAGACCGCAGCGGCCTCGACCGCGCCTACGCCGACGCCATGGCCGAGCTCGTGGCATCGCGTCCCGATGATCTGGACGCCGCCACGCTGTACGCCGAGTCGCTGATGGATCTGCAGCCCTGGGATTACTGGACGATGGACGGCAAGTCCGTCGGGCGCATCGAGGACATCGTGTCCGTGCTGGAAGGCATCATCGAGCGCGACCCTGAGCACGCCGGCGCGCTGCATCTGTACATCCACGCCGTCGAAGCCTCCAACGAACCCGAACGCGGTGTGGTTGCCGCCGACAGGCTGCGTACGCTGATTCCCGGCTCCGGCCACCTCGTGCACATGCCCGCACACATCTATGCACGTGTGGGCCGCTACCATGACGCCGTGCTGGCCAACCAGCTCGCCATCGAGGCCGACAACGCCTACCTGGCGGCCTGCCGCCCCGGCCCGGGGGTCTACCCGCTGGGCTACGTTCCGCACAACCACCATTTCCTGTGGTTTGCCGCCAGCATGGCGGGTCAGCGCGACATCGCCCTGGCCGCCGCCGAAGAAACTCGCAACCGAACCAGCGATCCCGACCTGATGCGCACGCCCGGTTTCGAGGGCATGCAGAACTTCGCGCTCACGCCGCTGTTCGCCAAGGTGCGATTCGGTCAGTGGGAAGCCATTGCCGCCGAGGAAAAGCCGGCCGACGACCTGCCGTACATGGTCGCGATTTGGCACTACGCACAAGGCATGGCGGCGATTCGCACCGGGCGCGTGGAGGATGCAAAGACGCACTATGCAAGCTTGGTCGAGGCGACCACGGACCCCGAGATCGAAAAGCTGCTCATGTGGCAGCGCTACTCGCTGGTGCACGGCGTTCGCGTCGCCGAAAGGACACTGGCGGCCGAGCTGGCCGTCGCTGAGGGCGACATGGAATCGGCGCTGGCCGCCCTGGATGCCGCCCGCGGCGTTGAAGACGGCCTGCCGTACGACGAACCGCCGGGCTGGCATGCGCCGGTGCGTCACACCCTGGGCGCCGTGCTGCTGGACGCCGGGCGCGTCGAAGAGGCCGAAGCCGCCTTCCGCGCCGAGTTGCGCCGCAACCCCGAAAATGGCTGGTCGCTGTTCGGGCTGGCCCAATCGCTTCGCGCGCAAGGCCGCATCGAAGAGGCCGAAGCCGTCGAAGCCCGCTTCGGCAAGGCCTGGGAAAACGCCGACATCGCGCTGGTCGGTTCGCGATTCTGAAACGAAGTGCCGGGTCGGGCGAAGTTCAGTGCCCGGCCCGGCCACTCGGGGTTGAATGCCCTGCGTATCAGGACGGCGGGTCACCGATTTCGTACCAATTCCTCTCAGATGCGCTGGGGATTCTCAGCGGCGCGGATGAGTGCAATGATCTTTCGGGGGATGATCAGTTGCGAGCGCATTGACGTACGTACGAAATAGCGCACAATGCGATTATCAACTGACTCATGCGGTGCACACCATGGCCGGCATTACAGCCACCGAGGCACGAAGCAATCTCTATCGACTGATCGACGAAACGGCTGAATCCCATCAGCCGATCGTGATCACCGGCAAGCGCAACAAGGCAGTCCTCGTCGCTGAGGAGGACTGGGCGGCCATTCAGGAGACGTTGTTTCTGCTCTCCGTACCCGGAATGCGCGAATCCATCCGGGAGGGCATGCCAAGTTCCGTCGATGAATGCGATGAGGAACTGGACTGGTGACCTGGAAGCTTGTCTACACAAGACAGGCCCAGAAAGACGCAAAATAGTTCGCATTCAGTGGGCTGAAACCCAAAGCCCAGGAACTGCTGGCGGTACTTGCCGAAGATCCCTTCCAGCGGCCGCCGGCATTCGAGAAACTCGTGGGCGACCTCGCCGGCGCCCATTCGCGGCGCATCAACATCCAGCACCGTCTGGTCCATCAGGTGCTCGAAGACCAAAAAGTCGTCAAAGTACTGCGGCTATGGAGCCACTACGAATAGTTTGGCGCGCCCGCACACATGGCTTGCGTCGCCCAATTTCCGTTGCGTTCAGCGCCCGGCCCGGGCGATTTTCCCGAGATCCCCGGCCAGCTCCGCGGCATCCAGCGGCGCGGCAAAGTAACCCCGCATCCGCCCCTCCGGATCGATCAGCACCAGCGCCGTGGAATGATCCATGGTGTACTCCCCATTGCCCATCGGTATACGCACGTAGGCCATATCCAGACTGCCCAGCAGGCGATCGATCTGCGCCTTCTCGCCGGTCAGCGCTGTCCATTCGGGATTGAAGTGGCCCATGTACTCGGCCAGGTGCTCAGGCGTATCCCGCTGAGGATCCACGCTCACGAAAATCGTTCGCAGCCGATCCGGCCCAACACCCGCGCGCTTCTGGGTCGAGGCCAGCAGCGCCAGCGTAGCGGGGCAGATATCCGGGCAGTGCGTGAAGCCTACGAACAGCACGCTCCAGGTCCCCCGCAACTGCGTCTCGTCAAACACCTTCCCGCGTTGGTCGGAAAGCTGGAATGCAACGACCGGGCGGGGCTC
>CAZSGS010000078.1:8960-9327 GCA_964606365.1 uncultured Wenzhouxiangella sp.
GCTCGTCCAGGGCGCGGGCATGTTCGAGCAAAGACACGGGATCCGACGCAACGCCGGAGCAGCCGCACACCAGTACGGCGGGGAGAGCAAGGTAGAGCAGGGGGAACAGGCGGTTCACTGTGGAAGCCTCTCCCGGAAGGGTCGCCATTGGATTGTACGCCCAACTGACGGCGCCGTCGCCGAGCGATAGCTCTTGGCCGGTGCCGGCGCCGCGCTTGTTGCCCAGCCATCCAATTCTGGTGCCGGACAAACTTGGACAGCCGGCAGTACACAAGGCAATATTGCGTACATGCAACGCCAGAGGCGTGCCGCCAAGTCCAGACGTTGGGCGCTGTTGACTGGCATGCATACCATATGCATACTAGGC